>JANMSL010000411.1:0-3531 GCA_031389245.1 Lysobacterales bacterium
TCGAGATCGGCCAGCGCGATACCGAACGTGACTTCATCGCCAAGGCGTTGCCCGCTGTCCGCGAAGTGGCCGACGCCATCGTTGAACCAGACTGTGTCCGGACCACCGCTGGCTAACACCAGATCCGCATCACCATCGCCGTCCAGGTCACCTGCGGCAATATCGCGCGCCACTTGATTGCCCAGTCTCTGCTTGCTGTCGCGAAATCGGGCATGACCGTTGTTGAGCCAGACCTTGGCCGGGCTCGGCAACGTGGGAAACCCTTCGCCATCGACGGCGCTATTGGCAACGACCGCATCAAGATCGCCGTCGGCATCCATGTCGACCAACACCGCTGCGCTGGAACAGTCATTGCCGACGCGCGCGGCCAGTTCGAACTTGCCAGCGCCGTCATTGCGCCACACTTCATCGGCCGGGCAGCCCAAAGCGCCGCCAGTTGTGGATATGTAGGCATCGAGGTCGCCATCGCTGTCGAGGTCGCCGAGCGCGACAGCCCAACTCGGAGTGTCACCGCCAAAGCTTTGCGTGGAGCGAACGAATCGACCCTTGCCGACATTGAACCAGACATGGTGTCTGGCCCCGCTGTCGAAGCGAACGCCAAACCAGTCGAGGTCGCCGTCTGCGTCCAGATCGCCCAGTGCACCGCCGGCGTTGTGTGCTCCGATCGAGAGACTCTGCGCTGTGCGGACAGGGCGGCCATCGTCGCGCACGTGCCAGATGCGCACACCCTCGATACCAGAAACGATGATATCGAGTGCACTCGCGGGCGGCGTGAATACCGACATGGCGACGAGCGCAAACTGCAACAACGGAAGCTGGTTCGGCATGGATTCGGGTCCGGGTAGCTCACTGCAGTAGGCGAAGAAAGCGCTGCCAGGGCGACAGCGCATAGACATGAGCAAACGCTAAAGCTTCGCCACGCTCTCGTTGCAAGACATGGCACGTAAATAATCGGCCAAACGCCGCCCAGCCTCGTCGCTGTAGCGCTCATCGTGCACAACACTATTGGTCACCCGGTCGAGCCGAAAGTTGCGAAAATCATTGCGCAGTTCGCACCACGCGCCCAGTGTCCACGCGCCACCCCAGAAGAACAGTCCCAAGGGGCGAACGCGCCGCTCGGACTCCTTGCTGTCGACATCGCGATACTCCAGTCGAACAAAACGGTGACTGTCGATGGCTTGGCGCAGCACGTCCATCTGTGCACCCATCTGCGGATTGATGAAAAAATCCGGAGAAAACAGGCGCGATGATTCGAGTGTCGCGCGCTTGTCCTTGGGCAACACCGCGGCAATTTTTGACAGCGCTGATCGCGCGCCCTGTGCCAACGTCGGTCCGCCCCAGGACTCCACCATGCGCGCGCCGATCACCAGCGCTTCAATTTCGTTGTGATTGAACATGAGCGGAGGCAGGTCAAAGTCCGGATGCAGGCGATAGCCCACTCCCGCTTCGCCATCGATGGGAATGCCCGAGGCAAGCAGGTCGGCGATGTCGCGGTAGATGGTGCGCTCGGAGACTTCCAGCCACTGCGCCAGTTGCGCCGCAGTGGTGAGCCGACGCCCACGCAGATAATGCACGATTTCAAACAGGCGGTCGGCGCGGCGCATGCTCGGAGCCTAGCGCGGATTCAGGGCGATGAAGCCCATTGCGGCAGCGCAGTCATTCACCGCATCACCTCCGTTGCAGTGAGAATTGGCCTTTCGCGGCACGCGCCTTTCTCACTTTGGTAAACGCCCACCATGGCAACGCCTCGCCCGTTTTGGCTTGATGGATCGCTGCCGCAAAGGTATCCCACACACAGGGGTCGTGGCCGCTGCCGGTGATCTGTTGAATGCGCGTGTACAACGTGTCTGCGCTGCAGCGCGCGAGCTGTGCCACCGACGCGATGCCAAGCAACTCGAAGTCCTTGCACATGGCTGTGCCGATGTTGCGCAGATCGCGCAGTCGGGTCGCGGGTACGACACCCATCTGCCTCACAGTCGTGCGCGAACTGGGCGCAGTGATGCCCAGGTCAACGTTGTTGCTGGCTGTTTTTGTGCGCATCGCCATGCTTGCTTATCCAGCCGGATAGAACTCGCCCATCAACCGATCACGATAGCTTGCCAGATTCTTATGCCCCTCGGCGTGAGACCGAATGGGCGTTTCAAAGTGCGTCGCGAGGACGCTGGCCACAAAAGCCAGCGCAGTCGCGTCGGCGCCACACGGCTTCGCACCCATCAGATAAGGCTTGTCGCCCAGCACCGCCGCCAGCGCATCGATGCTGCGATTGGCCAGCATCACGATCTCGGCGTCCGTGTGTCGACCAAGCCCATGCGCGTGCAGGCTGTTGCGCACCTGGCGTCGCACCATCTTCACGATCACAGGCCTGATCAGGGTCGGCGCGAAATCAAAGAATCGCCGCGGACCTTTGTTGAAATTGGCGTCGTCAACCCAGCGCGCGTGCAGCAATGCCCAGTAGAGATTGTCCTCCAGCATTTTCTCCACCGCCCAGGCAATGCCTTTCTCCGCGGCGGACAGGTGCTGGTCGAAGTCGATGCCGTAGTTCTTTTCCAGATGCAGTCGAATCAACGTGGTGTCACCAATGCTGACGCCATTGTCCTCGATATACGGCATCTTGCCTTTCGGCGCCTTGCGCAGATTGCCGACGACCGTCTCGAACGGCAACCCCGACATCTTGAGCAAGACATCGGCCTTGGTAACAAACGGACTGGGATCGGGGAGGCCGAACATGGGGCCGAAAGAGTGCAGTGTGATCATGAGGTTTTGTGCGCCGTGGTCATGGAATGTGCCGATGCAAAGTTTCGCTTGGATACGGAATCTGATGTGTTGGCATCGCCGCTGCCGCGGGCTCATTACGCCGCGGCTTGCGATCGACCGGTGGTGCCTGGGGCCGCGTTTGGAGTCGCGATGCGCAAGGACTGCGCACCCGATTCCGCTCGACTACGCAGCGTGCAATCCGACCCGATTGCCTTCACTGTCGATGATATGCGCATAGTGGCCCATGTCACCAGGCAAAGCGGTCTTGCCCAGCGCGATGCGCCCGCCCGCCTGCTGTGCCCGCGTCAATGCCGAATCGATATCGTCCTCGACCGAAAGATAAACCAGATTGCCCGAATCGCTTGGCTTCAAATAATCCACGGTCATGATGCAGCCACCAATTCCGGTCTTGCGCTCAAACGGGAACACGGCCAGTTCAATCGGCCCCATGGTCTCGCGAACCAGCGACTGACCAATCACTTTTCCATAAAACTCCGATGCACGATCCAGGTTGTTGGCCGGAATCTCAAACCACGAAATCGCATTGCTCTGCATGACTGTCTCCGAAGGACGAACGCCGGATGGCGTGCCGGCATAGTGCGGTAGTGCTCCTGACAACGTGGTGTCAGGAGGATCCACAGGCGGCGTGCTTGGCGCAACTGCACTGATTCTGACGGCGAATTCAGACCGTAGGAGCGGACCCGGCCGCGACAAACGTTGCCGCGTATCAAACCCATCGCGCCCAGGTGCGCTCCTACCCGTAGGAGCGCACCTGGG
>JANMSL010000435.1:0-12523 GCA_031389245.1 Lysobacterales bacterium
CCTTGAACGTGCCGCCAAATCGCTCCGCGCCAAGCTTCGTCAACGCTGCCGTCAACGTCGTCTTGCCGTGATCAACGTGGCCGATCGTGCCCACGTTTACGTGTGGCTTCTTGCGCTCGAATTTTTCCTTGGCCATGACACCTGACTCCGAAAACTGATTGGAAAATATGGGGATGGTGCTCACGAATGGAATCGAACCATCGACCTCCTCCTTACCAAGGAGGTGCTCTACCGACTGAGCTACGTGAGCGAATCTTCTAATCTACCGCCTTGCCACAACCCGCAAAAACCTGCCACAAAGCACCTCAATGGAGCGGGAAGCGGGAATCGAACCCGCACCATCAGCTTGGAAGGCTGAGGTTCTACCATTGAACTACTCCCGCGTAGGGGGACTACTGAGCGTTGGGGGCGCGAACACTTCGCTACCTCAACACCGCACCGCAAACTCTGCTGAAGTAAAATTTCTGGTGGAGGAAGGTGGATTCGAACCACCGAAGGCCGAAGCCAGCAGATTTACAGTCTGCCCCCGTTGGCCGCTTGGGTATTCCTCCACGGAGCCGCGCATTCTGGCCATCAGAAGCTTGGATGTCAAGCTGTAGAAACGCCCGAGGCTGCGGGAATTCCGGCATGAAATATGCTCCTTCCTGGAGCGTTCAGACGTTGAATCGAAAATGCAGGACGTCGCCTTCCTGAACAACGTATTCCTTGCCCTCAAGGCGCAATCGACCTACCTCACGGGCGCCGGACTCCCCTTTCAGTCTGATGTAATCGTCGTAGGCAATGGTTTCCGCACGGATGAAGCCTCGTTCGAAGTCGGTATGAATGACACCAGCGGCCTGGGGCGCTGTGGAGCCCTTCTTCACAGTCCATGCACGAACTTCCTTTTCGCCCGCGGTGAAATAGGTCTGCAGCCCCAACAACTTGTAGGCGGCGCGGATTACGCGATCCAGCCCGGGTTCGTGCAGGCCCATATCTGCAAGAAACACACCCTTGTCTTCATCTTCGAGTTGTGACAACTCCTCTTCGATTGCTGCGCAAACTGGCACCACTTCTGCACCTTCAGTTGCAGCACGTTCCATCACGCGGTCCAGAAAAGGGTTGTTGAGGAACCCGTCCTCACGGACATTGGCGACGTAGAGCAGTGGTTTCATGGTCAACAAGAACAAATCTCGAACCAGGTTACGCTCTTCCGCGTCCAGGCCTGCGCTCCGCGCCGGCCGCCCATCGTTCAACACTTTGGTCAGTTTTTCCAGGACAGGCTTGCGGGCGATCGCATCTTTGTCGCCGGATTTCGCTGAGCGCTCAGCCCTGTTGAGCGCTTTGTCGACCGAATCGAGATCGGCGAGGGCAAGTTCAGTGTCAATGGTTTCGATGTCGGCAAGGGGATCGATCTTGCCCGCCACATGAACAATGTCACCATTCTCGAAGCAGCGCACCACATGCGCAATCGCGTCTACTTCCCGAATGTGCGCCAGAAACTGGTTGCCTAGCCCTTCGCCTTTCGATGCTCCCGCCACGAGACCCGCGATATCTACGAACTCGATAACTGTGGGGATGATTTTCAATGGCTTGGCGATTGCCGATAGCGCCTTTAGGCGAAGATCTGGCACCGCAACCACGCCGATGTTTGGATCGATCGTGCAAAACGGGTAGTTCGCCGCTGGGATCCCCGCCTTGGTCAACGCATTGAATAATGTTGACTTGCCGACGTTGGGCAAACCCACGATGCCGCATTTGATGCCCATGTGCCATCCTCAAGTAGGAGTTCTTGGGTTTGGCGCGAGGGCCGCATCGGTCGATCTGCCGACGCAGGGTCCGTTCGCACCAAACCCAAAATCTCTTCCAGCGCCTGGCGCCGACCAGCTGAATCATTTTGCGGTGTGCAACAACCGCATGGCCTTCTCAAACTCGCCAGTTGCAAGATCTGCAGCAATATTCAACGAGCGTGCAATGGCAGAGCGGATCAGATCCTCATCGTCTTTGCCCGGACGCCCCAATACCCACGGAGTCACTTGATCTTTGTGACCGGGATGCCCGATGCCCAGACGCAGACGGTGGAAACAACCATGCCCCAAATGCGCAATGGTGTCGCGAAGCCCGTTCTGCCCACCATGGCCGCCATCGAACTTGAGTCTGGACGTACCCGGAGGAAGATCAAGATCGTCGTGCGCCAACAACGTTTCTTCTGGAGCAATCTTGAAATAACGCTGTGCTGCGACGACTGCCTGACCACTTTTGTTCATGAAGGTGTTGGGTTTGAGCAACCAAATTGCTTGCCCAGCCAGAGTCGCTTTCGCGTTCTCAGAGTGCAACTTGCTATCAGTGCCAAGGCGCGCGCCCAAGTGTTCCGCAAGCGCATCCAAAAACCAGAATCCGGCATTGTGCCGAGTTCTGGCGTATTCATTGCCGGGGTTTCCCAATCCGACGAATAGACGTATGCCAGTCATTGGTTGATTGGGATCAGTTGGCTTATTGCGCTGAAATCGAAGGCGCCGCACGCTGCTCCTGACAGCGGTCCGCAAGCGCGCCCGGACCGAAGTCCGGGCGCCGAACGCCTTATTTCTTCTTGGCTGGCGCTGCACCCTTGGCCGGAGCGGCGCCCTTGGCCGGAGCCGCACCCTTGGCCGGTGCTGCACCTTTGGCTGGCGCTGCACCTTTGGCCGGAGCCGCGCCCTTGGCTGGGGCTGCGCCTTTGACTGGAGCTGCAATCGCAGCTGCATCTGCTGCCGGAACCGCCTCAATTTCCTCGCGCGCCATGCGTGCCAGGGCGACGGCCAAATCATGCTCTTTGCTCAGCCTGAGCGCCGGAATGCTCACGCCTTCGCCGAGTTTGAGGCTGGAGAGATGCACGATATCGCCAACCTTCAGTTCTGACAGATCAACTTCGACGAACTCGGGAATGTCTTTGGGCAGGCAATACACCTCGACTTCGTTCAACTCGTGGGTGATCGTCACACCGGCGGTCTTGCCAGCAGGTGAGGTTTCCTGTCCTACGAAGTGCAACGGCACCCGCAGGCGAAGTTTCTCGGTTTCCGAAACTCGCTGGAAATCCAGGTGGGTGATGCGCAGCTTGAAAGCGTGTCGTTGCACATCGCGCAGCAGGACCTTCTGGGTCTCGCCACCGATTTTCATCAACAGAATCGACGAGTAAAACCACTCGTGCTGTGAGTACAGCAAGGCCAGTTTGTGATCGAACTGGATGTTGGTGGTTGGCTGCTTGGCGCCATAAAGCACAGCGGGGACCTTATCCGCGTGGCGGAGGCGGCGGCTCGCACCCTTCCCCTCTACCTCGCGGCGATCAGCCTGGATTTCATGAACAGTTGCCATTGTTGCTTCCTCAAAGTTGGGACCCCTTCGCGACCAAAGGGGCCAGGTAAAAGGAGGTTTCCGGTACGCGCCAATTTGACGCGATGCCGAAGAGCT
Source organism: Lysobacterales bacterium (assembly GCA_031389245.1). Lineage (GTDB taxonomy): Bacteria > Pseudomonadota > Gammaproteobacteria > Xanthomonadales > Ahniellaceae > 0-14-3-00-62-12. Next base: position 3,424 of record JANMSL010000435.1, read on the forward strand.
CCCGAATTCAATCCACGTACAACGAACTTACCGATTCGCCAAAAGCCACGCGGCGCATGGTTTCAGCCAATAACTGCGCGACGGACAGTTGCCGGATGCGAGCGCAACCGCGTGCCGCTTCCGTCAATGGAATGGTATCGGTCACCACCAGTTCATCGAGCCCCGATCCCATCACATTACTTACCGCCGGCCCCGACAACACCGGATGTGTGCAATAAGCCACTACTTTCTTTGCGCCCCGGTTCTTCAGCGCTGCTGCCGCTGCGCACAACGTACCGGCGGTATCCACGATGTCATCAACCAGTACGCAGGTCTTGCCTTCGACATCACCAATGATGTTCATCACCGCCACTTCATTGGCACGCGGCCGACGTTTGTCGATGATTGCCAGCTCGGCGTCGTCCAGGCGTTTGGCGATTGCACGCGCACGCACCACGCCACCTACATCAGGCGATACAACGATGATTCCATCGGTGCCATGGTTACGCCAAACATCCGCCAACAGCACCGGCGACGAATAGACATTATCCAACGGGATGTCGAAAAAACCTTGAATCTGATCGGCGTGCACATCTACCGTCAATACGCGGTCCGTGCCCACCGTTTGAATCATCTTTGCCGCGACCTTGGCAGTAATCGGCACCCGAGCTGAGCGCGGTCGACGATCCTGGCGAGCGTAGCCAAAATACGGGATCACCGCCGTTACCGAGGCTACCGAAGCGCGCTTCAGCGCATCAATCAGCACCAGCAGCTCCATCAGATTTTCAGCTGTGGGCGCGCAAGTAGGCTGCACCACAAACACTTCCTGACGACGCACGTTTTCTTCGATCTCGACCTGAACCTCACCATCCGAAAACTTGCCCACCAACGCCTTTCCAAGCGGCGCGCCGAGCTGCTTGCAAACCGCCAGAGCGAGCGTACGATTTGCATTGCCGGAAAAAACCAGCATACCGTCCGTTTTCAACATAGCTCGTGCTCCGCGCTCGGCAAGTGAGCGAATCGGTGATGTTGGCTGGGACGGAAGGACTCGAACCTTCGAATGCGGGAATCAAAATCCCGTGCCTTACCGACTTGGCGACGTCCCAGTTGTTCCGTACTTACGCTTTTTAGCCTGCCTTTAACCGTTTCGCACTTGCTCGTGCCACGCCTGAACCGCACTCAGCAACGGCGATTGTGGCAACGCCTTTGCCACAAAAACGCTCCAGCCTTGCGGGCATTGTCGCGCCACCGCTTGAGCCTCGGCATGATCCGCGAACGCGGCAAACACCGAAGCACCACTACCACTCATTCGCGCCACACCGAATCCGGACAGCCACTTCGAAGCCGAAGCGACCGATGGATAGCGCGACTCCACCAACGCCTGCAGATCGTTGTGAAAATTCGGATCGGTAAGGAATCCGCCCCTGTCCGAGCCGCATTCCCCCGAAAGTAAGCGCGGGATTGTCGTTCGCGGCGTTGTGTGTGTCAATGCCAAGTCCGCGAAGACGACTGCCGTCGATACTGTTTCTTCTGGAAAGACAACAACATACCAATTGTCTTCGGTTTCGATCGCAGTGAGCACCTCGCCCACTCCTTCCGCCCAGGCAGTATGGCCATGGACGAATACCGGCACGTCTGCGCCCAAGGCAAGTCCCAATTCGGCCAATTGATCGACTTTGAGCTGGGTGTTCCACATCGCGTTCAGCGCAACCAGGACCGTGGCCGCGTCCGAGCTACCTCCGCCGAGCCCCGCACCTGCCGGAATGCGCTTGTGGATGTCGATTTCAGCGCCGCGATTGCAGCCGGTCGCATGCTTGAGCAACTGTGCCGCGCGAACCGCCAGGTCCGCTTCGGCGGCAAGTCCCGGCAAGCCGTGGCTGCGCCCGATTCGCCCCGAACCATTGACTTGAATCGTGATCGAATCGCAAAGATCGAGAAGTTGAAACGCAGTCTGCAACAAGTGGAACCCGTCGGCACGTCGCCCGATCACGTGCAGGAACAAATTGATCTTGGCCGGTGCGGGCCACAGCCACGAATCAATGATCGGCACCCGTGGCTCCTTCTGCCGAAAACGTCCATCGCTGTATCGCCAACCGTACCTGATAGGGCGCCTTCTTGGCGATGATTCTGCGCGGCACTGCAATCGAATCAACTTGCTGCCAATCTCGATAGACGATGTTCCAACCGCTGTCGTCAACGATACTCGGTTGCGCCGCGACATCGCGCTGAATGCGCGCCTGGGCACGAAACCCGCGACCAAACAGCCAGGATTTCATGTCGCCGACGGGCAGCTCCCAACCCAGCTCGCGGCGCAGCAATTCGCGCGCCGAGGTCCCCCGCACTGGCTGAGGCCGCACCCCTTCCAGTCGAGCATGACTGTGGTCACCTGATAGTTGCCAACTCTGGCCACTGATCGGTGCGCGCAGACTGATGGTGAAGAACTCACCATCCTGTGTCCAGCGTATGCGGCCGCTGCCGCCGTCCTTACCATTGGAGAGCGCGAGCCGCCCTTCGAATGTCCAGGCTTCTGGGATTGGTCGCTGAGCGGAAAAGGTATCAGACGGAGTAGCCACTCTGCGCGGGGCAGACGAGCACGCGACCAGCCCAGCCACGGCCAAGGCGAACGATGCAATCCAACGGTAGCTGACCTTCACAATCCGTGCCTGCGCAGGGTTTTTCGTAGCATCGAATTATTCGGATCGCGCTTGACCGCATCGTTCCAGATCCGCCGTGCCTCCTGGCGTTGATCGCTGGCCCACAATGCCTCACCGAGATGGGCAGCGATCTCGACATCGGGCTGCTTGGCGTGCGCGGCGCGTAGGAACCCAACCGCCTCAGCCGCGTTGCCCATGCGAAAGCGCACCCAGCCCATGCTATCCAAGATGGCGCCATCGTCAGGCTTGAGCACCAGGGCTTTTTCAATCAGCGCCAACGCCTCGTTCAGACGGTCTGTCTGGTCCGCAAGCGTGTACCCCAAGGCGTTCAACGCGTCGGCATTATCCGGCTCCAACGCCAACACACGCCGGAAGTCAGCTTCGCCGGCAGCGGTCTCGCCCAAATTCGCATACTCCAGCGCGCGCGCATACAGCAGCTGCGGATCATCGGGCAGCAGACTGATTGCCGCCGTATATAGGTCACGCGCCGCCACGCCTGTAGCTGTCGTGGTCAGAATATGACCTTCGATCAGATAGCTGCTCACCAGTTCTTCGCGCAATGCGCCGCCCTTGCTGCGTACTTCGCGCAACAGCGTCAGCGCTGACTCGGACTGGCCGGAGTCGTTGATCAACACGGCGGCGCGCAGCCATGCTTCGGCCTGCACCGGACCGTCCGGCACTTGGCGTAGCCAGGTCACCGCCGCGTCCCTGTCACCCAGTAGCTCGGCAACGGTGCCCATCATTTTCAGGCGCAGGGCAGTGCGTGGCGCCGGCAACGCCAGCAAAGCGCGGTAGGCCGCCTTCAGGTCTTCAGGATTGTCGGAGCGGGCAGCGAAAGCAACTTGTGCCTGAACCACCAGGTCGTCAGCAGGCTGGATGCCAGCGACGCGACGCGCGGCCACTCCGGACTGGCCGGCAGCGTCTTCGAGCTGAGCCAATGACAAGCGCAAGAATCGAGACTGCGGATCGAGTTTCAAGGCCGAGGTGAAATCGACCATGGCACCTGCATCGTCCTTCAATTCGCGCTTGAGCTGCGCACGCCAGGCGACTGCCGCCGACTCGGTCGGGAAACGCTCGACCAGCCGCGACACCAGGATGAGCGCCAGGTCGGATTCATTGAGGCGACGCACAAATGCGCACCAACGCAAGGCAGTAGTCAGATCGTCGGTGGCCTCGATCGTGCGTTCGATGAATGGAAGCACGCGCTCGCGCACTGGCACCGCCGCGAGCGCCTCACCCAGCTGGCGGTTCTCCAACACGGGCTTCTGGTCGGCACGGGACAAAGCCCACGCTTGTTCGGATTGCCCCATATGCAATGCCAGCGCCACCGCCCAGGCTCGTGGTTCCGCCGAATTCGGGGCAAGTTTGCCCAAACGCGCCAACATTGCCTGCGCAAGCCGGTTATCCGATGCCAGCAGCGCGGCGCGCAATGCCGCCTTGGAATAAGCGGGGTCGTCGGACAATTCGGCCGTCTTGACCAAATGCGCCAGAGTGGCTTGGGAATCCTCGCCCTGACGCGAGAACTCAGCCGCGAGGCGCTCGCTAAGCACCAGGTCTTCACCCTGCAAACTGCGACCCGACAATGTGCCGCGCTCGCTTGCCTGCTGCGGCGGATTCCCGGCACAAGCAGTCAAAGCGAGCAAAGACCATGCGAGAACAGGAAAATTATGCCGATTCAATGAAGCCTTCCTTGATCGTTCAAGCCATCGCACCGAGAATGTGCGACCGTTGTATTTTGTCACGTCATGCCTATTGTCGCGCTTGGACTCAATCATCAGACCGCTCCGCTCGCCTTGCGCGAGCAGGTGGCGTTCGCGCCAGAGGCGACCTCGGCGGCCCTCGTGGAACTCGCGGCTGTGTCTGGCATACGCGAAGCAGCGATACTTTCCACCTGCAACCGGACCGAACTCTACTGCAATGTCGATGAAGGCCAGGAAAAGGCCCCGACCGAGTGGCTGCACCGACATTTCGGGCTCGGCCCGGCCAGACTCGAAAGCTACTTATACCGGCACAGCGAAGCGGATGCGGCTCGCCATATCTTTCGAGTGGCTACCGGATTGGACTCCATGGTGCTTGGTGAACCGCAGATCCTCGGTCAGATCAAGGTCGCCTATCAGCTGGCGGTAGCGGCCGGGAGTGTGCAAACGCGACTGAACCGACTTTTTCAAAGCGCGTTTGCGGTGGCCAAACGGGCACGCACCGAAACCCGGATCGGTTCGAGCCCGGTCTCCGTCGCCTTTGCCGCCGTAAGGTTGGCAAGCCAGATCTTTGCCGACCTGCGTCAGGCCACCGTGTTGTTGATCGGCGCTGGCGATACGATTGAGCTGGCGGCACGGCACCTGATGGAAGCCGGCGTACACCGCATGCTGGTAGCCAATCGAACGCTGGCCAACGCCCAATCACTGGCCGAGACCTATGCGGCAAAGGCGCTGACGCTCGCCGAAATCCCCACACACTTGGCCGATGCCGACATCATCATCGCGTCGACGGCCAGCCGAGAACCAATCCTGGGCCTTGCCGAGGTCAAAGCAGCGCTGAAAATCCGCAAGCACCGCCCCATGTTCATGCTGGATCTTGCCGTGCCGCGCGACATCGCCCAGGCGGTAGGACAACTTGAGGATGTGTACCTGTACACCATCGACGACATCGGCAAAGTCATCGATGAATCGATGCGATCGCGCCAGGAAGCTGCGCTTGAGGCCGAGGCGATCATTGATCTGCAGGTGTCGCACTTTATGGCGTGGCGCCAGGCATTGGAACATCAGGGCCCGCTGCTTGCGCTGCGCAACAATGGCGAAGCACAACGCGACCAAGTTCTTGAGCGCGCGCGCCAGATGCTGCGCAATGGTCAGAACGCGGATGACGCATTGCAGTATCTTGCGCACACATTGACCAACAAACTGCTGCATGCACCGAGCAGTCAACTGCGCGACGCCGCAATGCGCGGAGATGTAGAGCTGTTACGAGCGGGCGAGAAGTTGTTCGCCCAGCAAGCAGATGTAGATGAAATCAGGAAACCATGACGCCCTCGATCCGCCGAAAACTGGAAGCCCTATCCGAGCGCAAGGAGGAAGTTGAACGCCTGCTTGCTGAGCGCGAAGTGATGTCCAACAATCAACAGTTCCGCGAGCTTTCGCGCGAGTACGCAGAGATTGAGCCGGTGGCGCTGAAGCTCGCCGAGTTCGACCGCAAGCTTCGCGCGCTCGCGGCCGCGCACGCTCTAGCCGCTGAGCGCGATCCGGAGATGCGGGCGTTGGCCGAAGAGGAAGCGCTCGCGCTGGAGGCGCAGTTGCAGGTGCTCGACGATCAACTTGGCCGCCTGCTGGTGCCCAAAGACCCGCGCGACGATGCCAACATCTTTCTCGAAGTACGCGCCGGCACCGGCGGCGATGAAGCTGCCATCTTTGCTGGCGACCTGTTCCGCATGTATGCGCGCTATGCCGAACGTCGCCGCTGGCTGATCGAAGTACTTTCCAGCAGCCCCGGCGAACATGGCGGTTTCAAGGAGATCATTGCCCGCGTCGAAGGCGCTGGCGCTTTCGCGCGGCTGAAATTCGAGTCGGGCACACACCGCGTGCAACGTGTGCCTGCCACCGAATCCCAGGGTCGCATTCACACTTCGGCGGCTACCGTGGCGGTGCTGCCGGAGCTCGACGAGATTACTGCCATCGAGTTGAACCCAGCCGATCTGAAGGTCGATACGTTTCGCGCTTCGGGTGCCGGCGGGCAGCACGTGAACAAGACTGATTCCGCGATCCGCATTACGCATTTGCCGACGGGCACCGTGGTCGAATGTCAGGACGAGCGCTCACAGCACAAGAATCGGGCCCGTGCGATGAGCCTGCTGGGTGCGCGCCTGCTCGACGAAAAACAGCAAAAGCAAGCGCAGGCGCAGTCGGATTTGCGCCGCACCCAGGTCGGCTCTGGCGATCGTTCGCAACGCATCCGCACTTACAATTTCCCGCAGGGCCGACTCACCGATCACCGTATCAATCTCACGCTGTATTCGCTTGAGGCTATTGTTGCCGGCGACCTGGATCCGGTAGTTGATCCACTGACGATGGAGCATCAGGCTGACGAGCTCAAATTGATGACCGAGGTCGCCTAGGCGTACTCGGGCGTGCCCCAATCGGGCGCGTGCAGAGATCAAGTGTTGCAATATGCAAAGCCACGAGGAGTGAGAAGCGATGAGCTCGGCTACCGAATTCTTTCCACTGAGCATTTCGGTGCTGACTGTGTCTGACTCGCGCTCGCTGGAGACCGACAGTTCTGGCGATTTTCTGGTCGAAGCATTGATCGCCGCCGGACACCGACTGGCGCAGCGGCAGATCGAACGTGACGATCGCTACCGCGTGCGCGCCATCGTGTCGGCGTGGATCGCAGATGAACGTATCGATGGAGTCCTGATCACCGGCGGCACCGGTTTTACTGGTCGCGACTCGACACCCGAAGCAATCCGGCCGCTGCTTGACAAGGAAATGCCCGGATTTGGCGAGATGTTTCGTGCGCTCAGCGTCGACGACATTGGCACCTCGGCACTGCAATCGCGCGCATTCGCCGGACTGGCCAATGGCACTTTCGTGTTTTGCCTTCCTGGGTCAATGGGCGCCTGTCGCCTGGCCTGGGACAGGATTCTCGTGGCACAACTCGATGCGCGAACCAAGCCATGCAATCTGGTGAGTTTGCGACCGCGACTGAAAGAAATGTAGCAGCGGCGGCTTCCCACAGCAGAGCGGGTCAGGCCGCGATGTCCGGACGTCGCCAAGTCATCACCAATCGCGGCTCATGCCGCTCCCACGCGCAACCCAACACGCCCCCGACTTTCGTTGTACCGTTTCCTTACAGTCCTAACGGAGCGTCCTATGCCACGTCCCCACAGCAAGTCCAGCCTGTTAAGCGTTTCGATTGCCACTTGCATGAGTCTGACCGCCGCAATGAGCTATACACACGCCGCCGCACCGCAGTATTCACTGACCATCTACAGTTCCGCGCAACCGGGCCAGCTCAGTCCGGAGGCGCTGCAAAACTATGGGCAGGCGCTGCCGGGATACGGCTTGGTACGCGATCGACGCATGTTGACGTTGCCCGACGGCAGCGGCGAGGTGCGCTTTACCGACGTCGCCACACGCATCGATCCGACCACAGTGAGCTTTGCTTCGTTGACCGATCCCGCCGGCACGCGGGTGATCGAGCAGAACTACCAGTTCGACCTGGTGGACGGGCAGAAGCTGCTGCAACGCTACATCGGCGAAACAGTGACGGTGGATCAAGTCCAGGCCGACCGGTTTGAGCGCATCAGCGGCAAGCTGCTCTCCGCCAGCAACGGCTTGATATTGATGCGGGACAGCGGCGAGGTGGTTACCTTGAACCAATACACCAATGTCCAGTTTCCTTCGCTACCCGGAGGTCTGATCACCCGCCCGACATTGGTGTGGTTGGTCAATGCCAAGAAAGGCGGCGAGCATGACTCGGTCGTCAGTTATCAAACGCAGGGGCTGACATGGTGGAGCGACTACAACGTCACACTCGGTGGCGATGCGGAAGGATGCCGAATGGATCTTGCCGCCTGGGTGACCATCGTCAACCAGAGCGGGGGTAGTTTTCCGGGTACGCAGTTGAAACTGGTGGCGGGTGAAGTCAACCGGGCTCCTGCCGCTCCGGTGGCGCTGATGGAGCGAAGCAAGGTGAACATGAATTTGTCTGCTGACGCTGTCGAGGGCTTCCAGGAATCGTCACTGTTCGAGTATCACCTGTATACCCTGGGTCGCCGTACTGATCTGCCGAACAATTCCACCAAGCAGCTTGAATTGTTTCCGGCGGCGATGGGAACACGCTGCAAGCGCGAGCTGGTGTTTACCGCCGGACCCGGTCCATGGCGCTGGTATGGATCGCCAGTCACTGACCAGGGATTTGGCGCCACCCAGCCGGGTAAGGTTGGCGCCTATCTGGAATTCAAGAATGATCAGGCCAATGGCCTCGGGATGCCCTTGCCGGCGGGTCGGGTCCGCGTCAACCAGGCGAGCAAAGACGGCAGTCTGGAGTTCATCGGCGAAGATCTGATCAAGCATACGCCGCGCAACGAAAACCTGCGCATCAAACTCGGCGAGAGCTTCGACGTCGTCGGCGAGCGCAAGCAAACGGACTTCAAGATCGATGTGGATGCGAAGTGGATCGAAGAAAGCTTCGAGATCAGCGTACGCAACCGCAAAACCGAACCAGCGACCATTGTCGCCCGCGAGTACCTTTATCGTTGGAGCGGCTGGACGATCAAGTCTGCCAGTCGCGAATACGTCAAGCGCGACGCCGAGACCATCGATTTTCCACTGACGATCGCAGCCGATGCCGAGGCGAAATTCAGCTATACCGTGCGCTACACCTGGTAAGCAATTTTGTGCGAGCGGACTTATGGGAGCGGCGTGTGTGGGAGCGGCGTGAGCCGCGATGCTGTTATCGGCGACGCCATTCAG
>JANMSL010000452.1:0-2328 GCA_031389245.1 Lysobacterales bacterium
CTACGGCACCTGGCTGGCGCCGCGTTACCCGGCGGAACTGGCGACCATTGCCGCCGACCCGTTCTGGATTTCGCCCGGCGTGTTTGGGCCAAGGTGCACCGACCATGTCGGGATCACCGTCAACCAGCCCTTCTTCCTCCAGGAGCTTCCGACGTCGGCCGGCGTGCTGATCAATTATGCAGATGCGTTGTTCGGATGGGTGAACACCGCGCCGCCAGGATTGGGTGGTGGGCTCGGACCGGTGCTCATTCAAACAGTGGGCGTCGGCTCGGTGGGCGGTGCGCCTTGCAATTGATTCGCACTTGCCGCGAATGGGCATCACGGGGCGCTTCGGCGCCCCGATTCACTGGGGCAGGGGTGCAGGCGTACGAAAGCAAGTCCTGACATGCGCACCGGGGCGGCGATGCAAGTCGCGAGCAGTTCAGCGTAGTCGCGGATCGATCCAGGCGCGCAGCGCATCAACGATCAGATTGACGATGACGATCAGAGTGCCGGCCGCCAGCGCCACACCCATCACCAGTGTGTAATCGCGATTCAGCGCGCCTTGTACAAAGTAGCGCCCAACACCGGGTATGCCAAATATCTGTTCAATGACAGTAGAGCCGGTGATCACCGCGATCAGCGCCGGCGCCAGCCATGCCAGCACCACCAGCAGCGTCGGCTTCAGCACGTGATGCTGAATCAGCGCCAGGCCTTCGATGCCGCGCGCACGCGCCGCCCTGACGTAATCGCTGGCCATCGATTCAATCACCGCATGCCGTGTCAACCGCGTAATCGCGGCCAGGTTGGGCAGGCACAATGCTGCGACCGGGAGCACGGCAGTGCGCCAATCGTCGGCGTTCCAGCCACCGGCAGGTAGCACACCCAGTTGCACCGCGAACAGCAATATCAGCAGTGGCGCGATCACAAACTTTGGCAGCGCCAGCCCGAGTAGCGTTCCACCCGCGATCAGTGAATCGCTCAGCGTTCCGGCACGCGCACCCGAAAGCAACCCGAGCGGCACACCGATGACCAGGGCCAAAAACAGAGCCCAGCCACCCAGCCAGCCCGAGACTGCGAATCCCGAGCGCAACAGTTCGCTTACCTGGTAGTCCGGATATTGGAACGACGTCCCCAAGTCGCCCTGCGCCACGTTGCCAAGATAGTGCGCGAATTGAATTGCGACAGGACGGTCCATCCCGTACCGCGCGACCAGCTGCTCACGCTGTTCGACGCTCAGCTCGCGTTCGCTATCAAACGGCCCGCCGGGCGCAGCACGCAGCAGCGTGAAGCACAGCACTGCCAACAGCAGCAAGGTGAGCAAGCCCTCGCCGACACGCATGAGCGTGCGCCTGATCAAGCCAAGGTGCGCACTGGCGGCGACATCCGCAGCGGGCTCGGCGATCACCGCGTCGAAAGTATGTTTCATGGTGCGGTGGTGCCCGCTGCAAGATGCATCCAGCGACTCGGATGCCGATCCAGAAGATTCGCCTCGAAGCCGCGCACCTGGGCACGCACCAGATGTTTGGAAGTGTAGAAATACAGCGGAATGATGGCGTGCTGATCGAGCAGCAGTTGCTCTGCCTGATGCAAAAGTTTCATGCGCTGCGCCGCATCAGTGTCGGCAGCAGAGAGCAGGCGAATGAAGTTCTGGTCGTGCCAGCCGCTCCAGTTCAGCGCCTGAGCGCCGTCGAACAGCGACAGAAAACTCAACGGGTCATCCACATCGCCGATCCAGCCGCCGCGGAACACCTGAGTGATGCGGCCGTCGCGGCGGCTTTGTACAAATGACTTCCACTCCTCATTGCGCAGGCGCACCTTGATGCCCAATACCTCGCGCCACATCGCCGCGATGGCCAGGCTGAGCCGCCGATGCGAAGTCGAAGTGTTGTAGCGGATTTCAATTTCCAACGGTGTGGCGACTTCACGCCCGGCTTGCGCGATCAATTGCCGTGCCAGCACCACGCGCTCTGGCTGGCTCATTGCGGACTCGGGCAGGCTGGCGCGGCTATAACCGCCTATGCCATCGGGCACCAGGCCGTAGGCCGGTTGCTCACCCAATGCGGTGATGTAGCGGGTCAGAATATCGCGATCGATGGCGAGGCTGAGTGCGCGGCGCAGCGCTAGTGAATCGCCGAGTGGCTTGGAGCGCAGGTTGATGCCGAAAAAGAAGCTGCCGAGGTAGGGGCTGATGTGCAGCGCGCTGCCGAAGCGTTCGCGCAGTCGATCGATTCGACCCGGCGGCACCGTTTCAGTGATATCGAGATCGCCCGCCTGAAAGCGTTTCAGTTCGCTGGCGGCATCTTCGGTGACCACAAAACGCACCTGCTCGATGCGCACCTCCTGCTG
>JANMSL010000477.1:0-4555 GCA_031389245.1 Lysobacterales bacterium
CGCCGAGGCATGAAGCCGAGGCCGGCGCCCTGCACCAGGGATGGTTAGTGCGAAGGTGTTGAAAAGAAATATTTGGAGAGGTGTCCGAGTGGCTTAAGGAGCACGCCTGGAAAGTGTGTGTACGCGTTAAACCGTACCGAGGGTTCGAATCCCTCTCTCTCCGCCACGATTGATCAGGCACTGACTGACCCAATATTTCAGTGTCCAAGTTCGCAAAGCCTACGGTGGCTTCCGTCGGTTCCTCGCGACGATAGGCTGCAAACTCCGCCAGGCCCGGAAGGGAGCAACGGTAGTAGCTGATTCGGGTGCCGAGGTTCGGCCGGCGGGAGCCGCCTCCATTTTCCGGAACGGTAGGATGTGGTGAGCGACGCGAACCGCATCAAACGCGGTCAAACCCACCTGGCGTGCGCATGGCGAATGCTGTCGCGATCGATGCGGTTCACTGCGTTCACCACATCCTACGCGCTTCGTTCGAACGTGCGGCGCCAACCATCCCTGGCGCACCTCATCCGGCCCGCGCATCCATGCGCGTGCGTTCCGAGTGGCTCGACATGCGCTTCAACGCATGTCGAGAGCGCCACGCGTTACCCAATCTCCACCCGGTTCCTGCCCCTGCCTTTGGCCTTGTAAAGGGCCTTGTCGGCGCTGGCGAGCACGTCCTTGGGGCGTTTCTGCTCGGGCCTGCGTGCCGACAGTCCGAAGCTGGCGGTGACCGAAACATCCTGCGGTTTTGAGAGTTTCCGGCTGCCACTGACGGCTGGGCGCACGCGAATTCTGGCCTGTTCCAATGCCGCGCGGGCGCGTTCGCAACCCTGGGCGGCGGCAACGATGTCGGTATCTTCGAACACAACACAGAACTCCTCGCCGCCGTAGCGAAAAGCGCGGCCATTGCTGTGACGTCGCAGCAAGACGCCCACTTCGCGCAACACGATGTCGCCGGCGGCATGTCCGTGGGTGTCATTGAACTGTTTGAAATGATCGACATCAACCATGGCCAGCGTGTAACGGCTGCCAAGCCGATCCAGAGACTCGTCCAGAGAGCGTCGATTGGGCAAGCGTGTCAGCGCATCGACAAAGGCCATGCGATACGAGGCATACAGCACGCCCAACACGACGCTGATGGCCGCTGACGCAAGCAGAAGGTCGGATTGCGCGCCGCGCCACCAACGCAAACAGGACGCAGCAAGCAGCAGCAGTGCGATCGCCGCCACCATTTCGCTGATGGCCGCACGCAGAACAAAACGGAATAGGCAAATCGAAAGCGCCAGGGCAATAATCCAGGCAGCTCCAGCAAGTGGATCCTGCCCCGGCAATGCAACGCGGAATACGCGCGCGACGTCAATGAGAATGTGCGCAGGGGCGCGCATCACCAACGCAACTAGCGAGACCACCAGCAGAATCAGAATCAATTGCGAGCGCGCCAGCCAACGCGATTCGGGCAAGGTGCATACGCCCACGCAGATCCAGGGAATGAATGCGAGCGCTGCAGCACCGGCTTGTCCGGCATCGCCTTCAAGTCGCGCCGCAGCCAGCAGCAGCAACAGTAGTGAAATTTGCGCCAGGCGCTGACGATGAAAAAAGAATGCGAGCGCCAGAGCGGCGAACGCAAGCGTCAGCGATATCCATGGCGTTGCGGGCATGCGGCGCCGTTAGTACTGCACCCCGGAAGTAGCGAAACTTGAAAGTGCGTCCTTGCCTCTGCGGCGTCGCTGCGCGCCGTGCCAAGGCCGCCAGCCTTGCCCGCGGTCCGCGCCTAGCCACGAAGGCAAATCCATCACTTTCATTGGTCCCGATACTTCCAGATTGCAGCACAGCGGCAAAGTCCAACGCTAGCATGCCGGCACTGCGTCGCATCGGCACAGCCTCTGTCCAAAACCGAAAGTCAGACAAATGACCGACTCAAGCATCGCCCGAAAGGCGCCAGCGTCGGGACTGATCCAGGCACTGGCGGCGTTGGTTTACTCGGTGGCGCTGGACCGGCCAGAGGACTCCAGGTCTCCCACTTCCACCTGACCGCGTGGTAGATCGACCCAGGTTTTCTCCTGCCAGGTGAAGTATTCCTCGGGTTTCCAGTATTTGGACGCGTAGTACTGAGAACCATCCACCTCCAACATGCCACCCGCACCGTCACTGATCTGGATGCGCAATGCACCGACCGCACCGAGCCGACTGCCCGTGGTTTTGGAGCGAGCGCGGCGCAGCACCGCTTCGATGCGGGGTTTGGCAACATCGTCACCGTACTCGGCATAGATTGACGCGCCCTGTTGCAGTGCGCGTTCACGCTCAACCTCGCTCAACGCGTTCCAGTAACCTTCGCGCCTGGCCAATAGATCTTTATAGGCGCGCTCGGACGCCAGGTCCATCCAGGCGTATGCCAAAGCCCGGTCAACGGCTACTCCAAGTCCTCGCCAATACATTTCCGCCACCACCGCCTGCGAGGGTTTGTCGGCATAGTGCGCCGCGCGCTTGAAGCGCGTCATGGCCTCTTCGTAACGGCCTTCGTCGTAACTCTGCACGCCCTCAGTGCGCCAGCGCAGGTCCGGGTGCGCCGAAAGGAATCCATTCGACTGCGTCACTGCATTGGCCTGTTCGCGCCTTTCGCGCGCCTGCATACTGCCGTTGGCGAGCCCCAACAACAAACCGATGCCTACCACCGTCAACCAGCGCCCGCCTGTTTCCATTTTCATTGTGTCACTCCTTGATGATTTCACCGGTCGAACTCAAGTTCGCACGCACATGTTGCACCCGAAACCGTGTCTGCACCAATGACAGAAGTCAGCCGTGCCGGATGGCACTGAACAGCGCCGACTTGGATCGAAACCGCAGCTTGAGACCGGCGCATGGCGCCAAAAGCGGGGCAGACTCTCTGCACAGGGCAAGCGCGAAGTGAATCGCCTTGCTACGCCGCGTACACTCCGTGCCGACATTCACTCTGACAAAGTCGGCGTATGACCTTGCCCGCTGCCAAACCCGCATACCAGCCCACAGCGCCAAGCGCATTGCGTAGGGCCAAAACTTCACTGCTGCGCTGGTTCGACAACACCACGGCTGACACAGTTCAAGGCGAAGGATTGGCAGTTTCTGACGCCCAGCGCGTGGATTGGCTACGTGTCCTACCGTTTATTGGCCTGCACGTGGCAGCGGCATGTGTGTTCATGGTTGGCTTTTCGTGGTTCGCATTTTGGACGGCAGTACTGCTGTACGCGCTGCGCATGTTCGCCATCACCGGGTTTTACCACCGCTATTTTTCGCACAAGAGTTTCAAGACCTCGCGTCCGCTGCAATTTCTGTTTGCACTGATCGGCACCGCGAGCGTGCAGCGCGGGCCACTCTGGTGGGCGGCGCATCACCGCGGCCACCATCGCCACGCGGATACCGATCAAGACGTGCATTCGCCAGTGACGCGCAGTTTCTTCTGGAGCCATATGGGTTGGTTTCTCACCCGCGCCGGATTTGGCACGGACCGCTCACGCATTCCGGACCTGGTGAAGTTTCCGGAACTGCGCTGGCTGGATCGCTTCGATGTCCTGGTTGCGATTGCCCTGGCGACTGCCCTGTTCGTGCTGGGTGGCTTTCTCGAGCGCAACTATCCGCAATTCGGTACCAATGCGACGCAGTTGCTGATCTGGGGATTTTTCGTATCGACCGTGGTGCTTTTCCACGCTACGGTATCGATCAACTCGCTGGCACACCGGTTCGGTTCGCGCCGCTACGCCACCGATGACAATAGCCGCAACAACGGTTTGCTCGCCCTGGTTACTTTTGGCGAGGGTTGGCACAACAATCACCACCATTTCCCGGCTTCGGCGCGACAGGGCTTTTTCTGGTGGGAGATTGACCTCACCTGGTACGTGCTCAAACTGATGAGCTGGTCGCGCCTGATCTGGGATCTGAAAACCGTGCCTGCCGAGCTCAAGCACACCAACGCGGGCGCCTGAGGTGCGCATCGCCGTCGTCGGCTCCGGAATCAGCGGGATCGGCTCTGCCTGGCTGCTGGCGCGCAGGCACGAAGTCACCGTGTTTGAAGCCAACGACTATGCGGGCGGACACACGCATACGCACGACATCCAACTCGGCGACAAGAGCTTTCGCGTTGATTCCGGTTTCATCGTCTGCAACCGCCAGCATTATCCGAACTTCATGCGCCTGCTCGGCGAGTTGGGCGTCGGCACGCGCGATACCACGATGAGCTTCGCCCTGCGCAATGAACGCAGTGGCCTGGAGTACAACGCCACACGTCTGGGCACGCTGTTCTGCCAGCGCCGCAATCTGGTTTCTCCAAGGTTCTGGGGCATGGTGCGGGACATTCTGCGTTTCTATCGCGAGGCTCCGGCGCTGCTTTCTGAAGACCCAATCGGTCCGACGCTCGGCGAGTATCTGCAACAGCAGCACTACTCGGCAGCGTTTCGAGATGATCACCTGCTGCCGATGGCATCGGCGCTTTGGTCGTCGCCGTCGCAACAGATTCTGCAGTTTCCAGCGCGGTACCTGGTGCAATTCATGGCCAACCACTGCATGCTGCAGACCAGTAACCGTCCGTCCTGGCAAGTCGTGG
>JANMSL010000495.1:0-2791 GCA_031389245.1 Lysobacterales bacterium
CGCGGCTCACGCCGCTCCCACAAGAGCCGCTCTCACAGGGGTCGCTCCTACAAGCGCTCCGACAAAAACCGCGCTCACATGCTTTAGCCCAGCCTCGCAGCAACCCAGTCCTTCACGCCATCGATGGCATCGTCAACTTTCGGGCCCTCATCGCCACCACCCTGCGCCATGTCCGGCCGGCCACCACCCTTGCCACCAATCTGCGCGGCAACGTGTGCGATCAACTCGCCCGCTTTGATCCTGCCGAGCGCGGTGCCATGTACACCCGCGATCAGCGACACCTTGCCTTCGCAGCCCGCTGCCAACAGCACCACACAATTGCCCAACGACAACTTGAGGTTATCAACACCGTCGCGCAGCGCCTTCGCATCCAGCCCGTCGATGCGCGCGGCTACTACTTTGATGCCCTTGATCTCCTTCGCGATCGTCACTAGCTGTGAGAGCGCGGCGTTGGCCGCCTTGGCTTTGAACGACTCCAGCTCGCGCTCGAGTTCGCGTTGCCTCTCGAATATTTTTTTCAGCTTGTGAATGACGTCCTCACCCGCTGTGCTCAACAACTGTGCGACCTCGCCCAGTGTGCTGGCTTGCGCATCGACCACGTCCTCAGCGCCAGCGCCGGTGACTGCCTCGATGCGGCGAATACCGGCGGCAACACCGGACTCAGCGATGATCTTGAACAATCCGATGTCTCCGGTGCGGGCCACATGCGTGCCACCGCAGAGTTCGGTGGAGAACGCGCCCATCTTCAATACGCGCACGCGCTCGCCATATTTTTCGCCGAACAGCGCCATCGCGCCAAACTCGATGGCTTCCTGCATTCCCATCTCGTGCACTTCGGCCACGACATTGCGGCGCACTTCCTCGTTTACCATGCGTTCGATGCGGCGTAGATCTTCATCGCCGATTGGCTGGAAGTGTGAGAAGTCAAAACGCAGGCGATCCGGTGCAACCAGTGAACCCTTCTGCGTCACGTGATCGCCCAGCAGCTTGCGCAACGCGGCATGCAGCAGGTGCGTCGCGCTGTGGTTGAGCACGGTCGCCTTGCGTCGCTCAGCATCGACGTGGCCGGACAGCGTATCGCCCACTTTCAACGGCTCGCCAACCCAACGGCCAACATGGCCATGAAAGGTACCTGCCAGCTTGATCGTTTCCTCGACATGCATCTTGCCGGCATGGCTGTGCAAGCGGCCATGATCACCCACCTGCCCACCTGACTCGGCGTAGAACGGGGTGCGATCAAGGATGACGATGGCGCTGTCGCCTTCACTGAGTTCACCAATCAGCTTGCCCTCACGGACGATGCCGACCACGCTAAGCGCATCGGCATCCATCGAGTCGTAGCCGAGAAACCGGGTCGCCGGCAGATCCTTCATCACATCGGCTGAAAGCGTATGGCCCGCATCAAAACTCGAACCCGCACGAGCACGCACACGTTGCTCTTCCATCGCCGTTTCGAAACCAGCCATATCCACGGTAAGGCCACGTTCGCGCGCGACATCGGCGGTCAGATCCACTGGAAATCCGTAGGTGTCGTAGAGGCGGAACGCTTCGGCACCGGCGACTACTTTGTCCGATCGCTGGGCGACTTCCTCAAACAACTTCATTCCGGTGTCCAGCGTCTCGGCGAAGCGTTCCTCCTCGCCCTTCAATGCCTGCTCGACCATGACACGTTTGGCACGCAACTCCGGATAGGCGTCGCCCATCTGTTCATCGAGCGTGGCGACCAAAGTGTGAAAGAAAACATTCTTCTGACCCAACTTGTGGCCGTGACGCAGAGCGCGGCGAATGATGCGGCGAAGCACATAGCCCCGCCCTTCGTTGGATGGCAACACGCCATCGACGATCAGGAACGAGCAGGCGCGGATGTGATCGGCGATGACGCGCAGCGATGGACTGGAGAGATCATTGATACTGGTAACGCGCGCTGCCGCCTCGACCAGGTGCCGCATCAGATCGATGTCGTAGTTGCTGTTGACATGTTGCAACACTGCGGTCAGGCGTTCCAGACCCATTCCGGTGTCGACACAGGGCTTGGGTAGCTTGGTCAGCGTGCCATCAGCGGCGCGCTCAAACTGCATGAAAACAAGATTCCATATCTCGATGTAGCGATCGCCGTCCTCATCCTTCGAGCCGGGGGGGCCGCCGACGAAATCAGGACCATGATCAAAGAAGATTTCGGTACACGGCCCGCATGGACCAGTGTCACCCATGGCCCAGAAATTGTCGGAGGCGTACAGCGCTCCCTTGTTGTCGCCGATCCGCACGATGCGCTCCGCGGGAACACCCACTTCCTTGTTCCACAAGTCGTAGGCTTCGTCATCGGTGTGATAGACCGTAACCCAGAGTTTGTCGGCAGGCAGGCCATAGATCTGTGTCAGCAGTTCCCAGGCATAGAGAATGGCATCGCGCTTGAAGTAGTCGCCAAAGCTGAAGTTGCCGAGCATTTCGAAGAATGTGTGGTGACGCGCGGTGTAGCCCACATTTTCCAGATCGTTGTGCTTGCCGCCGGCGCGCAGGCTGCGTTGGCTGGTGGTGGCACGCGTGTAGCTGCGCTTCTCTGCGCCCAGAAACATGTCCTTGAACTGGACCATGCCCGAGTTGGTGAACAACAAGGTCGGATCGTTGCCGGGGACCAGCGAACTGGACGGCACGACCTCGTGCCCCTTGGATTTGAAGTAAGCGAGAAACTCGCTGCGGATTTCAGCGCTGGTTTTCATGGAATGACCGGAAATCGCGGGAAGATCGCCATTCTAATGTACGAGCCGCATCAATGTGGCAGCGGGGGGGGGGG
>JANMSL010000503.1:0-3471 GCA_031389245.1 Lysobacterales bacterium
CATCGGTGCGCAATGCCATCTCGATCACGTTGCTGGTGGAGTTGCCAGTGCCGCTGACGGTACGTGAACTGCCTCCGCTGCAGGCGGCATCGCTGCAATCGTAAAGCTCGCTGCCGCCGAAGCTGGCGTAATAACCCACCGGACGGTTGTTCGGGCGCACCGCGATCGCGGGTCTTGTGTCGCTATTGCCGCCGGGCAGGGCGCTGCGGGTGACGCTCGAGCACAGCACATCGCTGCATTGCGCCAGCCAGGGTTGCCGCTCACGAATATAGGCGACGACGGCGCGCCCATCGGGCCGCAGCGCCAGCCGGGCACCATGCACCGGTAACCCATTGAGCGCGACACGCTGGGTAAAATCGCTGCACGCCGCCGCGGTGCACTGTGCGGACCGCACATCGGCACGCGTCGCATCCTGGAAAAAAAGCAGAGGCAACCCTGTGCCAGAGGTGCGCATCACCGACTTGCCAGTATTACCCGTGCTGGTATTGAACACCAGGGCTTGTGGCGCGCTGCAGGCCAGATCTGGACACACGGTGCCGAGCATGCTGCCGGTGCTCGGTTCAAAGTGCGACACCAACAGATTGCCATTGGCGAGCCGCGTTGATGAAGGCCGATAGCCGCGCCCGCCACCCGCCAGTGTGATCTGACTGGCGCTGGTGCAATTGGAATTGAGGCACTGCAGGCGCTGCAACGTGTGGTTCGTGGTTTCGCGCCAGACCATATCCAGAAAACCGCTCGCATCTGCGCTCAGCGATGGTTCAACGCCTCCGGCATGACTCAAAAAGGTGAACGTATTGTAGGGCGCCGTGCTTCTTGCCAGGATCAGTTCGCCGCTGGTGCGGTCTTCGTATGCGATCCAAAGCGTGCTGCCAGCGAACACCATGCTCGCGTTGTGACCGCGATCGTTGGTGCCATTGACCATTACTGAACTGCCGGAATCGCAGGCGGTCGTCGCACAGCGAAAAAGTCTCTGGTCGCCATTGTCAACATCGTAGTACGCAATCAGAGCCAGTCCGCTGGCCGGGTCGATCGCAATGGCGGTGTCCTGGCCAACATTGCCCACGCTTTCCAGCGTACGCTCGATAAAGTAAACGCAGTGCAGGTCTTGACAATCCAGGGCCATCAGATTGCCATTGCTGGCGTCGTAGTAGGCGGCCATCGGGCGGTTGCTCAGTGCGGCACGCGCAACGGCGCTGACATAGCGGCCGCGATCTGCAACCGGGTTGCTCACCGAATTGGCATCGGAACAGGTTTGGCCGAAGCAACTCGACGCGATCAGCCGGCCCTGGTCGGCCACGTAGAAAAACCCGATATTTTCGCCCGGCAGTTGGGCCAGTGCGAAATGCTCACCGAGGTCGTTATCGCCATCGATGGCGCGCAGCGCAAAGCCGGGTTCGGCGGTTGGTTGAGCGAAACTGGATTGAGCGCAGATCAAGCTCAGCACCAGCAACAGGTTGCGAGACAAAAGACCGATCGACATGACGCCTACTCCGCTTCTAGACAGAGAGTAGTACGCAAGAACGAGCGCAATGTTGTCACTGTACGGTGTCGCAGTGCGCTTACAAGCACCGGGTCACGCGCTGGAGCGCCTTAAGAACCTCTCGGTGTGGCATTGGGTTTGCCTCCGCCCGACTCGAGCAACTGGCTTGAAACTCACAGACCGTGAGGCTTTAGAATGGAATGAATGAGCAGTTTCAAGCAATGCCAAAGTTCGCGGGAGAGGGCGCAACCTGAGAAACAATCATGCTGAGAGCAAAGGGTCTGCTCGCCTTCATCGGAGCCATGATACGACTCGATGCAGATTGTAAACGAACAGACCCCCAGCGTAGACATCAGGCCATGATGGTGTTTACTGGAGCGCCCACTGATATTTCACAGAATAACGTGCTCCATCGCGATTGAATTCGGTGGTCAGCTTTGGCGAACGCCGTGATCCATTACCGTCGAAACCACTTTGAACCGACGCAAGGATCGCCGCGACATCGACTGGATCGAATATGTCGTCCTTCAACGATTCAAAAATCCAGCTCACGATAAAGCCAACCGCGGCACCAACAATCACACCCACAATCGCGCCCACACCAGCGGCCTCTGCACCGATCAGCGCGCCCGCAGCGGCGGCGGCACCGGTCCCTACGAGGATGGCCATCAAACCGGAGTTCAGTGCTGCAACGACCTCACTGTCGATGGCATCCCAGATTGCGTTGAGGAATTCGATGAAGCCACCGTCGGCATCCTTCTCCGCCATGGCCATAGTCACGTTGAACGCGCGCGGCCATGAGCCCGGTCGGGTCAAATCGAAGGCAACGAAGCGCCGCGGAATGCCGCCGAATGTGGTGCTGCTGCCATTGCGCGAAAACGTTCCAACGGTGAAGCGCGAGACCCGTCGCTCCTGACCCGTGGTGTCGACGCCGACCCCACCCATCACAATCTTGTCGTCGCCAAAATCGGTAATCTCCGCATCCATTTCATCCAGGCACTTCACCTTGATCAGATTGAGGCGAAGCTCGGTGGCGCCGGGCGCACTGGCTGCAACCGCGGCTTCGGCTTCGGTTGCGGTAAGGCGCGATGCAATCATTGCCTTCAACGCTTCACGGATGCGCAGCCCGGCTTCAAGGTTCTTGCCGCTGCTCGCCAGCGCCTGCGCCTCACGTGCCATGGTCTGCAACTTGGTATTCAAAGTCGGTGCCAACGACGGCAAATCGTCGAACAGATTGGACTGCACCTGGAACTTGAAACTGCGTGCAAAGCTTGTATCCAGTTTGCTCAGGGCACCTGACTTCAACGGCAGAGCGCGGAAGCGGCTTTGCAGTCGCGGCGCCTCCGCAGCGATGTTGGCGAGCGCGCGGCGCTGGCGAATGTTGTTCACACCCACGGCCTGATACAGATCCAAAAAAGCCTCCTCCGCTGAGCCGGATTCAGGCTTCGCGGCGGATTGTGGGCTCAGGTGATGCGCGGCGGCGCGCGCCGCATTGATTTTCAGATAATCGATAACGCGTTGCACAACCGGTTGCAGATCAGCGCCGACCTGGGTGTTATTGAACAGCAATGATTTGTCCACGTACTTATCCTCATTAGGGGGAGTGGGATTGAGGCCGGCGGTAAGTCGCATACCGACGATGACCGTAGTTACCTCGACAACCAATACCCTGATTGGTGATCAAGCCCGCCAATGAGGCGCTAAAAATGCAACAACCGAAACAGCGGAAAGATACTTGTCACGGCGACGGCATGGGCAATAATGCATATCGACGTTCAAGGAGGCGACGGAGTTGAGCGCCGCATGCGCACCGACAGGAGGCATATTGGGCCAATGACCACACACAAAAACCTGTAGCTTGTCGACCTCTGACCCGTCAGTCGTGGGCCAGACAAAGGCGCCGGTAAGCGCGCAGGATTATGGTGAGCTTGCCGGCGCTAAAACGCGCGCAACGAGTTCCAGCTGCAGTTGTTCGCCGCCAGCGCCGACCG
>JANMSL010000512.1:0-4590 GCA_031389245.1 Lysobacterales bacterium
GGCCGAGGACGAGCACGTGCTGCTGTTGACTCAGCACCATATCGTTACCGACGGCTGGTCGCTTGGCGTGTTGCTGCGTGAAGTAAAGGCGCTTTACAGCGCGTTCAGCCAAGGTCAGTCTGATCCGCTGCCGGCGCTGGCGGTGCAATACGCGGACTATGCAGCATGGCAGCGACAGTGGTTGCAGGGTTCGGTACTGGATGGACAAGTCGAGTACTGGCGCGAGCACCTGGGTGGTGCGCCGGCATTGCTGGAACTGAGCACCGACCGTCCGCGGCCTCCGCAGCAAAGTTACAACGGCGATCGCCTGCCGTTGCTCCTGTCAACCGAACTGACAACGGCGCTGCGCGCGATGTCCAAGCGTCACGGCACCACGATGTTCATGACGTTATTGGCCGGCTGGTCGGTGTTGCTGACACGCCTGAGCCGACAGGACGAGGTCGTGATCGGAACGCCGGTGGCAAATCGACAGCATTCCGAGACCGAGCCGCTGATCGGATTTTTCCTTAACACGCTGGCGTTGCGCGTGCGCATGGAAGGTGACCCGAGCGTGGCCGAGCTGCTGGCACAGATCAAGGCAACTACGTTGGGCGGCTACGCGCATCAAGACCTGCAGTTCGAGCAGGTTGTCGAGGCGTTGCAGCCCGAGCGTAGTCTTAGCCACAACCTGCTCTTCCAGGCGATGTTGACCTTGGACAATACGCCCAGGGGCGGCACGCTCGCGTTGCCGGGTGTCGAGCTGACGCAGATGGATTTGTTGTACTACAAGTCCCACTTCGATTTGGGGCTGTTCTTCGGCGATGGTGGCGAGGCACAGCTCAGCGGCGAGTTGGAGTACTCCACTGATCTATTCGACCGTTCCACCATCGAGCGGATGATGGCGCAGTGGACGACGCTGATGACTGCGATGGCGGCGGACGACACGCAGCGCGTCAGTCGCCTGCCGATGTTGTCGGCGACCGAGCGCCAGCAGGTGGTGATCGGCTTCAATGCTACCCAGACTCCCTACTCGCACGATCTGGTGGCTCATGCGTTGTTCGAGCAGCAGGCGCGCAAGAACGCCGACGCACCAGCACTGGTGTGCGGTGAAATTACGCTGAGCTACGACGAACTGAACCGCCGCGCCAACCAGCTCGCACATCGGCTGATCGCACTCGGAGTCCAGCCCGATGACCGCGTGGCGATCTGCGTTGAGCGCAGCCCGGCGATGCTGATCGGGCTACTTGGCACGCTCAAGGCCGGCGCAGCGTATGTGCCGCTGGACCCAAGCTATCCGGCTGAGCGACTGGCGTACATGCTTGATGACAGCGCGCCGATCGCACTGCTGACGCAGTCGACGCTGAGCGAACGAGTGCGGGCGACGGCGCGCCTTCCGGTTCTGGTGCTCGACGACGACTCGTTGTCGTCGCAGCCTGTGCATAACCCTGTGATCGATGCCCTGACCCCGCAGCATCTGGCCTATGTGATCTACACCTCCGGCTCGACCGGCCAACCGAAGGGCGTGATGGTGCACCATCAGGGGCTGGTCAACTACCTCGAACACGCGTCTGCGCAGTATCTGCACGACGGCATAGCCGGCGCACTGGTCGCGACGCCGTTCGGCTTCGACGCGACGGTGACAACGCTGATGACTTCGTGGTTGAGTGGCAAACCAACCGTGCTGTTGCCAGAGGACAGCCATGAGTGCCTGACGCAACTGCTGGCTTACAGCCAACAGTCTGAGCCTTGGCTATTCAAGCTGACCCCGGCGCATCTGGACGCACTGGCCCACCTCGCCAGCGAACCGACGGCGTCGACCGCCCATGTGCTGGTGGTTGGTGGTGAGCAGCTGACGCGACGCGGGCTGGTCAAGTTCCGCGAACGGGTGTTGCCGGCGGCGGTAGTGATCAACGAGTACGGCCCGACCGAAAACGTGGTGGGCTGCAGTACCTTCGTCAGCGATGCTCGCGACACGCATACGCAGGGCGAGGCGGTTCCGATCGGCCGGCCGATTGCGAATACGCAGATCTACTTGCTCGACGCGTCAGGTGAACCGGTGCCGGTGGGCGTGGCTGGCGAGATGTACCTCGGTGGCGTGCAGGTGGCGCGCGGGTACTTGAACCGTCCGCAGCTGACAGCGGAACGTTTTGTTGACGATCGCTTTGGCGCCCCGGGTGCGCGTCTGTACAAGACCGGTGATCTGGCACGCTGGCTGGCGGACGGCACGCTGGAATACCTGGGTCGCAATGATTTCCAGGTCAAGATCCGCGGTTTCCGCATTGAGCTGGGCGAGATCGAGGCGAAGCTGGCAGCGTGCGTGGGAGTGCGCGAGGTAGCAGTGGTTGCGCGCGAGGATATTGAAGGCGACAAGCGGCTGGTGGCGTACTTGGTGGCCGAAGCTGGTGTGACGTTGGAGGCTGCCCAACTGCGCGCGACGCTGTCGCGCGAGCTGGCTGAGTACATGATTCCCAGCGCGTTCGTGAGTATGGAGGCATTGCCGTTGACTGCAAACGGCAAGCTCGATCGCAAGGCGTTGCCGTCGCCCGACCAAACATCAGTGGCGAGCCGGGCCTATGCCGCGCCAATCGGCGAGATCGAGCAGACCATCGCCGAGGTGTGGCAGCAATTGCTCGGGCTGGAGCGGGTGAGTCGCCACGATCACTTCTTCGAACTGGGCGGACACTCGTTGCTGGCCATCAGCCTGATCGAACGGTTGCGCCAGCGTGGATTGAGCGCTGATGTCGGCACCGTGTTCACCATGCCGACACTGAGTGTATTGGCGGCGAAGCTGAGTGTCGCGAGTGAACCCGGTGCGGCCTTCGAGGTGCCCGCCAATCTGATCGCTGACCGCCGAAATCAAGAAATGGACGACGCGCACATCGAGGAGTTCAGCATATGAGTGTGCACGATCTGCTACTTCGGTTACGCGAGTGCAATGTCGCCGTTCACGTCAGGGATGGCGAGTTGGCGATCCGTGCGCCGCGCGGTGTCATGACCGCCGACATGCTGGAACTGCTGAAGCGGCACAAGGGCGAATTGCTGGCAATGCCAGCAGATGAGCAGGGTCTGCTGATTGCATCGGATCCCGTCAAGCCCAGCTTACCGCGAAGGATTACGCCGGACCTGCTGTCGTTGGTGAAACTGACTCAAGGCGAGATCGACAGCATCGTCACCACAGTGCCGGGCGGGGTGGAAAATGTCCAGGACATCTATCCGCTCGCACCGTTGCAGGAAGGCATCTTGTTCCACCATTTGCTGGAAAGCCAAAGCGGTGGCGATACCTACCTGTTGCGTTCGGTAGTGGCCTTCGACAGTCGCGAACGTCTCGACACGTTCTTGGCTGCGTTGCAGGTGGTGATCGACCGCCACGACATCCTGCGCAGCGCTATGTGCTGGCAAGGGCTGTCGCAACCGGTGCAGGTTGTCCTGTGTCGTGCGCTGCTGCCCGTACAGGAACTGGTGTTGTCGCCGGATGAGCCTGCACTGCAACAGTTGCTCAATCGTAGTGACCCGCGTCGCATCCGGCTCGACCTGCAGCGCGCACCGCTGTTGGCCGCGCATGTCGCGCTCGATCTGCAAAACGGCGAGTGGCTGCTGGCCCTGCTCAATCACCACTTGGTCTGCGACCACGTGACGATGGATCTGATCATGGCCGAGATTCAACAGTTGTTGCAGGGGCAGGGCGCGCACCTGCGTCGCTCGCTGCCGTTCCGCAATTTCATTGCGCGCACGCACGCAGTGCCGGAGACGGAGCACGAGGCCTATTTCCGCCAGCAGCTCGGCGATACCGACGAGCCGACTGCGCCATTTGGGATACTCAATGTGCAGGATGGTGCGCAGGCAGACAAGGCGCGCATCCGGCTTGACGACGCACTGGCGCAGCGCATCCGCGACGCTGCCCGTCGCTGCGGCGTGACCGCGGCAGTCATGTTCCACGTTGCCTGGGCGCAGGTGGTGGCGCAGAGCAGCGGTCGCGATGATGTGGTGTTCGGTACCGTGCTGTCCGGTCGCCTGCAGGGATCGGAAGGCGCTGACCAGGTCTTCGGTATGTTTCTCAATACCTTGCCGATGCGCATCGCGTTGAAGCACTCCACTGTGGGCGAGGCGGTGCGCGACGCGCATCGACGCCTGAGCGAACTGTTGACGCATGAGCAGGCGTCGTTGGCCTTGGCGCAGCGTTGTAGCGCAATCGTGCCGCCGCTGCCGTTGTTCACCAGTCTGCTCAACTACCGCCACAGCCACGAATCCGGCGCTGCTGATGGAACCGCGGATTCGGCCTGGGAGGGCATGCGAGTACTGAGCGGCGAGACGCGCAACAATTATCCGTTGACGATGTCTGTTGAGGATTGGGGGCAGGGTTTTGGTCTGACCGTGCTGTCGGTGTCCGGCATCGATGGAACACGTGTGGCGCGCTACATGGAAACTGCGATCGAGGCGTTGGTGACAGCGCTGGAAACCGATGCAACGCGCCCGCTGCGCAGTCTGTCGGTGTTGCCCGCAACCGAACGCGATCAGGTGTTGTACGGGTTCAACGCGACTGCGACGGAGGCGGTGCACGATCAACTGATCCATCAACTGTTCGAAGCGCAGGTGCTGGCGCAGCCGCAGGCC
>JANMSL010000515.1:0-14138 GCA_031389245.1 Lysobacterales bacterium
CTCGCGCAGATGCTGGGCGATGTCACCCAGGAAGGCTTCGTACTGCGTGTCGATTATCGGCTGCGCCCTTATGGCAGCGCCGGCCGCATCGCGCTCTCGTTCAATGCGATGGAACATTATTACCAGCGCGAAGGTCGCGAATGGGAGCGCTATGCCTGGATCAAGGCGCGGCCGGTTGCGGGTGATCTGGAAGCCGGTGCGCGACTGATCCAGTTGCTGCGCCCCTTTGTCTATCGTCGCTATCTGGATTTCACTGCCATCGAAGGACTGCGCGATTTGAAGTCGCGCATCGATCAGGAAGTGGATCGTCAGGACTTGGCCGACAATCTCAAGCTGGGTTCGGGCGGGATTCGTGAACTCGAGTTTGCTGTGCAGTTGGCGCAACTGATTCGCGGCGGACGAGAAGTGTCTTTGCGCGTGAGCGGCTTTTTGCAAGCGCTCGATGCGCTGGAGGCGAGTGGACAGTTCGACGCCGAAATGGCAGGCAGGACGCGAGTGCTGTACTTGTTTCTTCGGCGCGTCGAAAACCGTGTGCAAATGTTTGCCGATGAGCAGACGCACGCCCTGCCGCCAGACTCCGCTGATGCCACGCGCATCGCCTTGGCACTCGACTTCGTCGATCTCGCTGCATTGCGCGAGAGCATTGATGCGGTGCGCTTTGAGGTGCAGGCATTGTTTGCGCGCACCTTGGATGCCCCGCAGCGTGGTGGCCGCCTGCGTCCCGGTGAAACGCCCGAGGCGCCGTCGACGCTGGATCTGCCGGAGTTTTCGCTCGAGGTGCGTGAGGCGGTAGCACAATTGCTGAGCAGCCTACCGGTCCGACGCCTGGACACTCGCGCACGCGAACGATTTGAACGCTCGCTCCCATTGCTGATGTTGGCAGCGCGTCAGACAGCAGCCCCCGATGTTGCTGCGCTTCGCCTGTTGCGGCTGCTGCATGCCATCGCCGGTCGGCCGAGCTACCTCGCGCTGCTTGCTGAGCGGGGCGCGGCGAGGGAGCGGGTAGCAGCAGTGTTCGCGCGTAGCGCGTTTCTTGCTGAGCGGGTCATTGCGCACCCGCTGTTGCTTGACGACTTGTTGGACAGTCGCGTCGACGCGGAAGTTGTGCAGCCCGAAGACATTGATCGATTGTTTGCGCACAGTCTGGCCCGGGTGGCTCCGGGCGACGTGGAGGCCGAGCTGGCCGCGCTGCACGAGGCCAGGCAAAGCGCGGTTTTTCGCACTGCGTTGGCCTGGTCCCATCGCCGTTTGAGCGCCTCGGTTACCGCTGCCCGGCTGGCTACGATTGCCGAACACTGCGTGCGCCGCGTATTGGCATTGGCGCAGCGTGACCTGCAGTTGCAGCACGGGAGTTTTCCCGAGGCACTGCTGGTTGTGGCCTATGGCAGTTTTGGCGGTGCTGAATTGGGCTTCGGATCGGATCTGGATCTGGTGTTTCTGTTCGATCCGGACGTCGCAGTGCAGGTCAGCAGCGGAGCGCGCGCATTGGAGGGCGGGCGCTTTGTGGCGCGACTGTCGCAGCGTGTGTTGCATTGGCTGAGCACGCCGACTCATGCCGGTCCCTTGTACGAAGTCGATGTGCGGCTGCGACCCGATGGAGCCAAAGGCCTGTTGGTGCTGCCGCTGAACGCATTTCGCGACTATCAATTGCAGCGCGCCTGGGTCTGGGAACACCAGGCGCTGGTGCGCGCGCGCTCGGTGGCAGGGGCAGATGCGCTCAGCGCCATGTTCGCTCAAGTGCGTGCCGAGGTGCTCCAGGTTGCGCGCTCGGTTGAAGAGGTGCAGCAGCAAGTCGGTCGCATGCGCGCGCGCTGGCGTCAAGAGCTGGATCGCAGCGATGCGTCGAAATTTGATCTCAAGCAGGGAAACGGTGGTCTGGTGGATATCGAGTTCCTGCTACAAGGATTGGTGTTGATCCATGCCGCGCGCGTTCCGGCGATGCTCGAGCTGGCGACGACGCCGCGACTGATCCAGATCACCGTCGAATGTGGATTGATTGGTCGGTCGGATGCGGAGGTGCTGCAGCATGCGCATGCTTTCTGGCTGGAGCAGGCGCTGGATCGAGCGCTCAATGCAATGCCGCGTGTTATTGCACGCGGTGCCGAGGTCGACGCGTTGGCCAATGCCGTATCGGAAGTGGTGCAGCGGGCCGGTTTTGCCGATTGTGAATCAATCACGATTTGATTCGCGCCAACGCTGCAAGACGAGTTGGGCTAGGGCTGAAGTTTCGCGCAAGGGCGCGACCGGAGGCGCGGGTTGATCCAACGGGGACAGCAGCAGAGCGCGTTGCAGTGCTGCGTCAAAACGCGCCAATTTCCCGCGCAGCGCACCGGCGCTGAAACTGGCCACTGGCACGCCCACGGCGCAGGCCTCGCTCAGCATATTCACCGAGTCCGCGCTGACCACCAGCCGGTCGGCATGCGCCAGGCAACCGCGGTAGAGATTGACGCCGTCTTGCTCGTCCAGCCAGACGCGGCCGCCGAGTTGCAACGTGTGCGCGCGCAGCATTGGTCGCCACTCGCGCGGCGTGCGGCGCGAGCCGCAGACCAGAAGACTGCCGCCGCTCGTCGTGATCTGGCGTGCGATTTGTTCGAGCAAGGATTCCAGTGCCGCTTCGCTGAGCGGGGCATCACGGTGCGGTCCACCGATAAGGACCCCGATCAGTGGGCGCGGCAGCGACGCAAGTTCTGCGGACTCCCGTCGCGCGTTATCCAGCCAAGCCTCGTCAATGGCATTCAGCGCACCGGTGGCGGTCAACACATTTGTACCCCTCACCGGGTCATGTGCGGGGGTCGCAACCAGGTCAAACAAATGCGTCTCCACGCGCGGATCGAGAATCTGGACTGTAAACGTGCGGCGATGACGCTTGATGGCGCGCAGCGCGAGCGCAGCCTGGCGCCCGCAGCCGATAGCGACATCGGGCCACGACACATCTATTGGCAACGACAGGTGATGCAGCGCACCGAACACGCCGCGCGGCGCCAACCAGCGCCAGGGCGCGGGAAACCGCAGCGAGACATGCCGGTCAATTGCGCCCATCGCCTGAGCCAGGGCCCGCGCCTGATTGACATTGCCGGCGCGGTCGTCGCTGAGTGTCCAAATGGTGGGGATTCGTTCTGGGCTCATTGTGCCAAGCGTAGCGTGCGCCCGCAGCGCAGCGCGAGTCGTTGCCGGCGGCCGGAATCGGCGCACCTGAGTGCCGGATGTGCTGCATCGTTGCGATCCTGCATTCGCGCTTTGCACACCAGATCTCCCGATTTACGCCGCAATTCGCTAGGCTTCGCACCTATGAACACACCCATGAACACACTGCACGATGCCTCAGCCTTGAACCAGGGCGCGTTGGATCAGCTATCGCTGGATCAACGGCCGCTCGATCAAAACGCTCTGGATCAAATTTTTCTCGAGGCGCGAACCTTTGCCACCAATCCCGATCCATGGCAGCCGCGGCCGGTGTCCGACGACTTGCTGCGTCAGGTATGGGATCTGGTGCGAATGGGGCCGACTGCGTCGAACACGTTGCCGGCGCGCGTAGTATTCGTGCGTACCACCGCGGCCAAGGCACGGCTGGCACCGCTGCTCGATGAGGGCAACCGCCCAAAGTCACTGGCGGCGCCAGTGACGGCGATCATCGGCATGGACTTGAAGTTCTTCGATCATCTGCCCAAGCTGAATGCAAACCCGAGCGCACGGTCCTGGTTTGCGCACAAGAGTGAGGCGGATCTGCTCACGATCGCGCTTCGCAACAGCAGCCTGCAGGGCGCCTATCTGATACTTGCGGCGCGGGCACTGGGCCTGGATTGTGGACCGATGTCCGGCTTCGACAACGCCGGCGTGGATCACGAATTTTTTCCCGACAGCGCAGTCCGCTCCAATTTTCTGATCAATATTGGCTATGGAAGGCGCGAGACCCTGAAGCCACGCAGCCCACGTCTGAGTTTTGAAGAGGCGTGTCAGATCCTCTGATTGCTAAAGAGTTTCACCAGACCTCATGCGCCGCCCAATAAGTGCGAGCCCGATAGACCCGCCCGATAGACCCGCCCAACCGATGGAGACCTACATGCGCCTTACCGCCTTTGCCGCACTTGCTCTAACCACGATGTCCGTTCCGGCCTTTGCCGCCGAGCCCTACGCGTTCGATCCCTCACATACCAGCATCAGCTACACGATCGACCACATGGGTCTGTCCGAGATGCACGGTGTATTCCGAAAATTTGACGGTGAACTGCAGCTGGACGTCAAGGACCTGGCCAAGTCCAGCGTTTCGGTGAGCATCGATGCGTCGAGCATCGACACCGGTGTCGTCAAGCTTGACGAGCACCTGCGCACCCCCGATTTCTTCGACGTAGGCAAGTATCCGAAGATCACCTTCAAGAGCACCAAAGTTGAATCGACCGGCGCCAGCACCTTCAAGCTCACCGGTGACCTGACTTTGCACGGTGTTACCAAGAGTGTGGTGCTCGATGCCAGTTGGCGCAGTGTCGCCGCTCACCCGTTTCTCAAGGTGCCAGCAGCGGGCTTTCGCGCTACCACGGAGATCAAGCGGTCGGAGTTTGGCATCGTCACGTATCCGGGTGCCTTGGGCGACGTAGTGAAGATCCGCATCGATACCGAAGCAGCACAGAGCGTGCCGGCACCCGCTGCGAAGGTCGAAGAAAAAAAGTAACGCTGTCCGTTGTCGAAAATTGCAATGAACTGCGGGATCGGCAAGCGCTGATCCCGTTTTTATAGTCGAAAGGCGACTCCAGCAAGGGCGCTGTCTGGCGGGCGGGACAAAAACACGAACGCCGGCCCACCGATGATGTCGCTGCGATTTGGTGGGCTGGGGCCCAGCCTATTCGCTAAGATGGCGGGCACAGAATTTGGAGTGACTGCATGTCCCGTCCCGACCCCGCCGGTACCAATCCCGCCCGTCCCAATCCCGCCAATGAGAATCGCCAGCCATCCAATGCCGAACGCATTTACCACATCTCTGTGGCCGATGTGCCGTTGAGTTGCCCAACGCCTGCCATGCATTTGTGGGACTCCCATCCTCGGGTCTATCTGCCGATCGAGGCGGGTGGCGAAGCGAAGTGCCCATATTGCGGAGCGGTATACAGGTGGGCGGCCTGATTTTGTCGCCGCGAGGCAATGCGCCGCGACGATGACTCGCCCCTTCACTGTTGCCCAGGTTTTGCCAGCGCTCGAGTCTGGTGGCGTGGAGCGAGCTGTTCTTGAAATTTCCGATGCATTGGTAAGCCACGGCCACCGTGCGATCGTGGTATCCGCTGGCGGGCGGCTGGTAGCTGAGCTTGCCCGCGTCGGCGCCGAGCACATCACTGTTGACATTGGCCGCAAATCGCTGTGGTCGCTGCGTCATTTGTTTCAACTCAGACGCCTGTTCCGGAAAGTCGACATTGTGCACGCGCGTTCGCGTTTTCCCGCATGGCTGGCGTGGTTGGCATGGAGATCCATGCGCGCGCCGCGGCCGCGTTTTGTCACCACGGTGCATGGGCTCAATTCGGTCAGCGCCTACAGCGCGATCATGATGCGCGGGGAGCGTGTGATTGCCGTTTCCGATACGGTTCGCGAGCACATTGTGCGGAATTATCCGCGCACGCCGTCCGATCGCATCCGGGTGATTCCACGAAGCCTCGATCCGCTGCAATTTCCGCGCGGCTATCGCGCGCCGTCGGATTGGAGGCCGGCGTTTGACGCACAGTATCCACAGGCAGCGAACCGGCGCTTGATCTGTCTGCCAGGCCGCGGCACGCGATTGAAGGGGCATGACGATGCGCTGCGCCTTTTGGCCAGTCTGCGCGCCGACGGTGCTTCGGTCGCGCTGGTCTTGCTCGGCGCTGAACAGGCCGGCCGTGGCGATTACCTCGACGAACTACGTCGCGAGGCGATGCGGCTCGGCATCGCCGAGCAACTGGTGATTACGCCACCACGCTCGGATGTTCGCGACGTCATGTCCGAGAGCGCCTTCGTCCTGCAGCTATCGCGCAAGCCCGAGGCATTCGGCCGCACGGTCATTGAAAGCTTGAACCTGGGTGTGCCGGTGCTCGGTTGGGCGCACGGAGGCGTGGGCGAACTGTTGGATGAACTGTATCCGCAAGGCGCGATCCGCCTGGGCGACGAAGTCGCGCTGTCGATAGCGGCACAGCAATTCCTGTCGCATCCACCGTCGCCGCCAGAATTTCATCATTACCGACTGCATCAGATGCAGACTGCAACGCTCGCGGTCTATCGCGAGCTTTTGGATGAGGCAGCGCGATGAATGACGCTGCCGCCAGGGTGCGAGTCGGGTTGTTGATCTCGATGCTGCTGCTCCTGCCATTCGGCAGTACGCCGGAGTTCGCGCTGCTGGTTTGCGCTGTGATCGGTATTTTCGATGGCTGGAAGCATCGCGCGCTGGTGTTTCACGATGCCTCGGGGCGCCTGCTGAGCCTGTTGTTCCTGGCTTACTGGCTGCCCGAATTGGGCTCCGCCGCAGACAGTGTTGCGCCGGAGAAATCCTGGCTGGAAGTCGCCACTGATCTGAGGTTTCTGCCATTCGGATGGTTCGTGCTGGTTACCTTGCAACATGCGCGCGCCCGATCCTGGCTGCTGTCTGCCAGTGCGCTGCTCGTGTTGCTGTGGACGGTCGATGCGCTGCTACAGGCCAGTGTTGGTTTCAGCCTGGGTGGCCGCATGCAGAGCGATCGCGTCAGCGGAATATTCAGTGACGATAATCTCAAATTGGGGCCGGTGCTGGCCGCACTCGCGCCGCTATCGCTATGGGCGACTTGGAAACGCTGGCGATGGGTCGGGCTGATTTTTGCCTGGTTGGTGATCGCGATCGCTGTACTGCTCGCCGGTGCGCGCGCTGCCTGGTTGAGCTTCGTCATCGTGACTTTGATTTTAATCTGGAAGACGGCCGGATCACCGCGTCGTTTTCTGCAGATAGGCGCAGCGACTGCCATGATCGGCATGCTGGTGTTTGCCGGCAGTTATGCGATGTCCGAGCGCTTGCAGGCGCGCGTCGATCGCAGCCTGCAGGCGTTGCGCGGCACCGAAGCAAGCTGGGACACCGCGCTCGCGTACCGCTTGCCGATCTGGACCGTTTCTGTGCGCATGGCTGTCGACCATCCGATCAACGGCGTCGGCGTACGCGCTTTCCGTTACGCCTATGCCGATTACGCCGAGCCTGATGATATCTGGCTCACCACACCGTCCGGCTATGCCATGCACGCACATCAAATTGTGTTGGAAATTCTCACCGAAACTGGCGTCATCGGTCTCTTGTTTTGGCTCGGCGGTGCTGCGCTGGTGGTGCGTCGGTGGCGCCGCGCATCTTGCGAAATCCGCGAACAGGCACTGCCTTGGGGCATCGCGCTGGTCTCGATGTGTTTTCCGATCAACACACATCTGGCGTTCTATTCCAACTTCTGGGGCACATTGTTCTGGTGGTTGCTGGCCATTTTTTCGGCCCAGATGGTGCGCGTTTCCTGGCACCAGGATAGTAATTGACCTATTTGACCGAGCCTCCATGCACGCGGTGAAATCGCTGACCTACGCCATACCAATGAGCCATCCGACTGGTGAGCTGGTTATGGCGTTGGTTCACCTGATTCCTTCAGCAAATTGATCGCCATCCAGGCGATCATTGCGGCACCAAGCACAAGCGCAATCCACAACGCCCATTTTCTATACGGCGGCGATGGCGGCGGCGCTTTGAGCGCATCGCTGCCTTTCACCTTGAAGCGCGCGCCAAGTCTGGCGGCTTCGGGTTGCCAGTGATCGCCCAGGCGATTGCGCAGATCGTGGATCAGGGGCGCTACCGGATATTGCTGGCGCCGCGAAGTGCGGTGGCCGGCGAACAATGTGAGTTCATCCGGGCCACGGTGGGCTATGAGGAATTGATCCGGGCGGTAGTACGAATGCAGTTTTGGCGGCGCGGTGAGTGCCGGCGTAGTGCGCAGCAACCACTGACGATTTCTGGTCGGCTCGAAGATGATGCGGCCGCGTTCGAATTGGGCGCGATCAACCTTAACGTCGAAGGCGGTGGCGCTGCCCAGGTCCTGCCACCACGGAACGCTGGTATCACGCGAGAATAAATGGACCGATGCGAGCGCGTCACCGGCAGCGAGTTCGATCGCGACCGCGTGCACAGGATACGGGCCATCGAGCGCGAAGCCGTGACCGTGCTCAGCAAGATCGTGGAATTGAAACGACGTGAGCAATACGCTGTGCCGGTATAATTCCGGGTCGGGCTCATATTCGGCGAATGTGGCGTCGAAGCTGAGGCCGGACGGAACCGCCTGTACGTGGACCCGCAACTCGTGCAGTTCGATCAGATCCTGCGCGAGAAAAATCAGGCGCGATTCACCTCTGCCGCTGCCGGCGTCGTAACGCGTGCTGACGCGATCGGGAAGCACCACGGCGTCATCGCGATTGCCACTCTCCACCCACCAGCGCGTGCCTTCGGGAAGGTCATCGCTTGCCGACCATTCGATGCGTAACGCACGGATCGGCAGCGATTGCCTGGCATTGGACCTGAGCTTCAGCGTGGCGTGCGCAGCGTACTCGCCTTGGCGCAGTTTGAGCCCGAACGATTCGTCGTCGAGTTCAATGTCCCTGGCCGGAAACGCCTGCGGCATATGCTGCAACAATGGTTCGTAGATGACGCCGATTTTCTGCATCGCCCACGGCGTTTCGCGCCAGCGCTCCAAAGGCGGCGCAGGCAGCGGGCCGAAGCTGATTTCGCGGCCATCGCCTGCGACCAGTCGCAGATCGCCGAGCCCGGGATCGAACACCGAGCGATAGATTTCCGGGGTCAACGTCAGTAGATGCACGTCCGATTGCGCTTCCAGTCGCAGCGGAAAGCGCCATGCATAGTCTTCGCTGCTGACGGCGTCAGGCGTCGCCGCATTGGCAACAGCGATGCCGCAGCCGAGCATCAGTACGACGACCAGGGTTTTCACGAGGACGACTCGCTTTGGGTTTCGCGCGGCGGCATCGGCGCAAAGAAGCCAACTGCGACAAACAGCAGACCCACGCCAAGCAACGATGCGATACCCCATAGATCACCCAGGAATCGCATATCGATGACCAACAGTTTGGCCAACACCAGGCCGAGCACCGATGCACCGGCGATCCAGCTTGAGCGACGCGCGTGGCGGGCGCCGATCAGCATGGTGACGACGCCGAGCACGGTCCATACAATTGACAGCGCCGACTGTGGCAACGCCCGCGTCAACATTTCGACGCTCCATGGTTCGCCGCCCAAGTGATAGGTGCTGCGCAGTGTGGCCATCGAAAGCGCCACGAAGCCGAACGCCAGTATCGGTACGTACGCACTGCTATCGCGCAGGCCGCCATCGATGCGATCCGCATAGATGCGCACCAGCAGAAGGATCGCCGCCAACTGGGTGAGTTCCAGTGGATTCAGAATCGGCAGCCATGGCAGTGGTGTCGAACCTCCGGGCATGAAGAGAATCAACGTGGCGATGACGATTGTGCAGATCGTGAACAAGGGGACCAGCAACGTGCTTAAGCCCGCAACTCCGTTGCGTACCGGGAAGCCGGCAAGTGCTACGCGCTTCCACAGCACCGCGAGCGGTAGCAAAACCGGAATGCTCAACGCCGCAATGCGCCATCCTTCACCAAGCGTTTGCTGCGTATCGAGCCAATCGCGGATTTCCAACCAGGCAATAGCCGGCAACGCCAGCCACCAGATCGCGTGCGACCAAACGACACCGGGCGAGCCGGCGCGATCGAGCAGGCGCAGGGTCAGCAACGAAGTGGCAGCGTAAACCAACCACGACTGCCAGCCCTGATCGGACAGCGGCGTGCCATGGGCCAGAGTCATCATGGCGACCAGAGGAAGCGCCAGCAGCAATCCAAAGTGCGCCGGCCAGCCGAAAGGACGGAACGAAAACACCTTGCGCAACGTGGCGCCGAGCAAGCCGGTGAGCGCAAACAACAGCAGACCCAGATCGGCTTCACGTGTATCCGGCGCGTGGCGTTCGATCTCCAACAGACCCGCGGCATACCACCAGACGAATGACCAGCCGGCGAGCAGCCAGGTCAACGACTCACCGGCGGAACGACGGTGATACTGCAGGGCGCTGAACAGGCCCGCGATGGTTACCAGCAGCGCACCAAAAGCGAACGCGTGGTTTTGATGCGCCGGCCAGTGTTCGAGCGAGATCAGCAACGCGGTGCCACCCAGAGCCTGCATCAGCAGTCCGGTCCAGCGCAGCCGGCGTTCGTCCTGATTCAGTCCAAGCCAGACCAGCAATGCGCCCTCGACCGCCCACACTGCTGAGGTCCAACGTGCCGACAGCGCAAGCGGCACGGCGAGCGTGGCAAACACCAACGACAGGCCGGCATAGGCCTTGCGCCAGCGCATCAGGCCAGCGTTGCGCCATACCAACCAGGCCAGTGCGCTGTAGATCGCAGCCAAGGCCAATGCGCTCCACGCCATGCCAAAACGATCGTCATGCAGCAACGAGGCCTGCAGTCCAAATCCAATGAGCGGTGTTCCAAACACCAGCGAGCCATCGACGCGATCGCGTTCGTCCGGATCGGGATTGCGCAATGCCGGCAATAGCGGAATCAACAGGTACATGACGAAGAACAAGATCAGGAATGGTTCCGTGGTCGCGAAAAGTTCGGGGTGGTATTTGAATACGCCCCAAGCCGTTCCGATCAAAAAGGTGAACAGGAAACCGAGCAGATTGAGCACCCGCCAGCCCTTGCTCCAACTGATCGCGAGGATGGCGAGATTGAGCAAGGCGTAGTAGCTGAAAAGGGCAACGTGGTTACCCGATCCACTGGAAGCAAGTATCGGAGCCGCGAAGCCGCCGATGATGCCGAACACGGCCAGGCCCAGCGAATCCTGCAAGATGGCAAGCACCGCACAGCCGGCGACCAGCGCGAGCAGCAATGCGAACGTCACGTCGGACGGCAGCAAATGAAAGGGCGCGCGGTACGCGGTAAAAACGGTGAGCAACAGGATCCCGATGGCACCGCCTTGCAGATTCAACGCAAACACCGGGCGCTTATGGCGTTGTCTCCAGCCGATGCCCAGCCCAACCAGCGCGGCCAGTGCCACACCGATGAAACGATACTCAATCGGAAACGTCAGCCAGCCCTGTTGAGCTGCATAGCGGAACAGCGCACCGACGCTGATGAATAAAAGTCCGATGCCGATCTTTGCGACCCAGTTGCCTTCGCCGAACCAGCGCCAAAATCCTGAGGACTCGTTTTTCTCGTTGACCGGCGTCGAGCTCGCGGATGCGCGCGCCCAGGCTGCCTCGGGGCTGCGACTCTGCGCTGCGAATCTGGCCGCGACTGGTGCCGATTTGGGTGATTCCTGCGCTGCTTGTGGCGCCTCGCTGCTGGCTGCGAAGAGGGGTGCCGGAGGTTCGACACTTTGCACCACCGGTTCGATGGTCCAGTGTGATTGTTCCGCGGCGACGCGCGCTGCTTCAACGGGCGCAGCAGCGGTGCTGGCGGTCGTTGCGACCTCGGGTCCGAATTGAGCCGGTACCGCGCGCGCTGGTGCGGGGGCTGGCTGCGCCGCCGCTTTGATCGCGGATGGCGCTTGCGACTGGCTTGCCGTTGGTTCGCGATCGACCGGCGCGTAAGCCTGCGCCGCAGCGGCAGCCTGGGATCGCAAGTCCTCATGGCGCTGGCGCTGCTCCAGCGATGCAATCCGGTCGCGCAGGGTTAGCCAGGATCCGAACAGCGCGCCAATCAGCGCGCCACCGAACATCCCCACAGCCCACGCACCGCTGGCGCCAGCCGCCATTCCCAGCACCGCGCCGAGAAACCCGAGTACCCAAGCCATGTGTGACTCCCTACGTTGTTGAATGAAAACTGGGGAACCTCTAGAAACCCCCTGCGCGATCCGATTGCCGCGTTGCGCGGTGCTCGGTCGTTTCCGGCATCCTGCCTCTGACGACACTTACACATCCATGTGTCGCGGAATCCTCATGTACCTGTATGTACACTGCGGTTCCTGCGCTCCGTGCGCCTTGCACTCGAACCGCGCAGGGGGTTTCTAGAGGTTCCCACTGGATTGGATATTGCGCTGTCACGAACGTGAACGCATCGGAATTCGCTACGGTATCAAAAATCAATACTCATGGAACGACGTGCACGTTGGGCCGATCCGGCGCAATGTCCGACGATCAGTACAACGAGCCCTCGCCCTCAGGACGCGTCTTGAAACGCTTATGGATCCAAAGGTACTCGTCGGGCGCCTCGCGCACCATCTGCTCGATCAAGCCGTTCACCGCTGTGGTATCGGCGATGACATCACCGGTCGGGAAGTTTTCCAGAGCTGTACCGATGCGCATGACGTAGCGCCCATGGCCATCACGGTGATGAAAAAATGGCACTACCGCCGCGCCGGTCAGTC
The DNA here is from genome assembly GCA_031389245.1 of Lysobacterales bacterium. Lineage (GTDB taxonomy): Bacteria > Pseudomonadota > Gammaproteobacteria > Xanthomonadales > Ahniellaceae > 0-14-3-00-62-12. The sequence goes on from JANMSL010000515.1 coordinate 12,392, forward strand.
GGGCCAGATGATGGGTGGCAGCGAACGTATTGGCCTGGATTCCGAAGAAGGGCGCGAACACCGAATCCTTGCCGCGAATGTCTTGATCGGGTGCATACCAAAGCACGCCGCCTTGCTTGACGTGGCGGATCGCCGCGCGCAGTTCCTCGCGTGCGAACATGGCGATCGCATAACGCGAACGGCCACGTTTTACTGCCCATTCCAAGGCAGGTTGCTGGTGACGACGGTAAAAACCCGCCAACTCGATGTGTCGGCACAACAGTCGGCCACAGATTTCCAGTGTCAGAAAATGCCCGGACAACAGCAGCACACCTCGGCCCTGACGTTTGTACTCGGCCAGGGTTTCCAATCCGTCGATAGGACTGGCCTGCAGACCGCGCGTGCTGCCCCACCAGGCGCGCGCAAATTCGTATGCGCCTTCGCCAATGGACGCAAAACTCTGCTTCAGCAACAGCGCGCGTTGTGCGGCATCGATACCCGGTAAACAAAGTTCCAGATTGCGCTTTGCCACGCGCACACGATCGCGCGCCAACAAGCGCAGCAATGCGCCCAGGCCATGCGCAATGGGTCGAGCCAGGGAGCCGGGCAGGTTGCCGAATAGCGCCGCGATGCCGATGCCGATCCAGCTTGGCCAATGCTTGGGGGCGAGTAGGGAATATTGAAAACGCATGGGGACATCTTAGCGACCGGCCGCGTGCCCGGTGTCGGCTATGCTTCGCCTCCACGAATACTGCGCCTACTTTGATGTTTTTCCAGCGCCAGTTGTACAACCTGACCATGCGCGTGTTGACGCCGGTGATTCTGTATCGCCTGGCGTTGCGCGGCCTGCGCTATCGCGAGTATTTCGGTCGCTGGCGCGAGCGTTTCGGCTTTTTTCAGGATTCCGGTCTGCATGACACTATCTGGGTGCACGCAGTCTCGGTCGGCGAGGTCAATGCCGCGGCACCGTTGATCGAGGCGCTGATGCGCCGGTTTGAAGGTCAGAGCTTTGTTATTACCACAGTGACCCCTACTGGCTCGGCGCGGGTGCAGAGACTGTTCGGTAATCGCGTCTTTCACGTTTATTTACCCTATGACTTGCCCGGATCGGTAAAGCGATTTCTGGATCGAGTGCGGCCGCGCCTCGCCGTGGTGATGGAAACCGAGATCTGGCCCAATCTATTCTTTTACTGCAAGCGCCGCAGTGTGCCGATCGTGGTCGCGAACGCGCGTCTATCCGAGCGATCTCTCAAGGGCTACGGTCCAGTGCGACCGTTGGCGCGCGAAGCCATCCGCAGTGCCGCTTTCATTGCCGCTTCCAGTCAGCAGGATGCCGCTCGGTTGCAGCTGTTGGGGGCTTCGCCCGAACGTATGCGTGTGGTCGGCAATGTAAAGTTCGATATGCGCATTCCGCCGGGGCTTGATCGTGTCGGCAAGGTATTGCGTGAATACTGGGGCATCGCTCGCCCGGTGTGGGTGGCAGCAAGCACACATGAAGGCGAGGAGGCTCCAGTGTTGGAGGCGCATGCGCGCGTACTGCGCAGGTTTCCGGACGCGCTGCTGGTGATCGCACCGCGCCATCCTGAGCGTTTCCGGCCCGTGGCCCAGCTTTGCCGGGGCCTTGGCTTTCGCACGCTGACGCGCAGCGACGATACGGTCGCGCGTCATGACACGCAGTGTTTTGTTGCGGATACCTTGGGCGAGCTGATGAATTTTTTCGCCGCCTGCGATGTTGCATTTGTCGCCGGCAGCTTCGACCCGATCGGTG
>JANMSL010000530.1:0-2099 GCA_031389245.1 Lysobacterales bacterium
TATCTGGGCGGGTTCAACATTCATCGACACAGTTCGCGCCGGACAATCGGCAACGGTCGCTGGCGCGATACGCACATGCGTATCACCGGTCCGCTGGTTCTGGATGCGAAGGCGATCTTCGATAGATATCTGCGTCGAGGCAAGCTGTGGGAACCGCGCGATACGCGCAACGTGTACCTCTTGCCCAATCGAACGGCGCGTCGCTGGGACCGGTTGCGCAGCGCCATCACCGATCGATTCCGCCTGGCGCGGGAACGTGTATGGTTGACCACGCCGTATTTTGTTCCAGATCGCCGCAGCCAGACCCGGTTATGCGACGCTGCCCGTCGCGGCGTCGATGTGCGCCTGCTGGTGCCGGGCAAGAGCGATATCCCGATTGCACAGTGGGCGAGCCGCGCCGCCTACGCGCGCATGTTAGAGGCAGGCGTGCGCATCTTCGAGTATCAGCCGCGCGTCCTCCATGCCAAAACCGCATTGGTCGATCACGACTGGGGCACTGTGGGCACAGCGAATTTCGATTATCGAAGTTTCTTCGTGAATGATGAACTCAACCTGGTTGCGGTGGACGCGTCGTTCAATGCATCGCTCGCTGCCCACTTTGAACAGGACCTCGCCCAATCACGGGAAGTCACAGCCCGACTGTGGAAGCGCCGTCCGTGGTATGCCCCGATTGCTGAGACGATTGGCTGGTGGGCACGGCGCTGGTTGTGATGACCACGGGCGGGTGGGACTGCGCCCCAGCATCACAGCCATGCCGTCACCGACATAGTCTCCATGCAGGTCATATGCGACGTTGCGTGCCTCGGCGGCAGATCGCGATGAGCTCGTGACCTGGTCAAGCGAAGACCGCCTTCAATTGATCTGAGTCAACACCGCGTCTCGTGACGCCCGATATTGTCGCTAACAAGTGGGCTGAGTGTCGGCCGATCGATTTGCACGTCGGCACCGCGCGCCCCGCGGGTCACGCCGTATGCAACGCACCGCAACAGCGAGCGGTCTCGAGGTGCAAAAGTTTCGTCGTCTTGGTGTTCCACCGAACGGAAGACTGTACAGACATGACGTAGGTTTGGACGAGTGGACGGAGGAACGAACATGGTCGCCTTGCGCACTGGAGTCACACTCGCCATCACAGTGGCCCTGTTCTATGCGCTCTGCACCGTGCTCTGGGTATTGGCCCCTGGTCCGTTCCTCGATTTCATGAACAGCCTGTTTCATGGCATGGACTTCAGCCCGATGGTTCAGTCACGACCTTTCGCGTGGCCGGGATTCTTGCTCGCGCTGCTGGTGCTGAGCCTCTGGGCGCTGCTTGCCGGGAGCTTTTTCGCAGCTCTTTTCAACCGTCTGGCGCGGTGACTGTTGTTCGCCTGTATTCGCTGCCGCGTAGTGGCAGCTCCTCAACTGGGCCTAAGGAGGCTTGATCATGAACACTCTTCCAATCCACCACAGCGTCAAAATTGTTGCTCGCCCGTCCCCACGTCCTCTGTCGCGAACCTTGGGCATCGCCTTGTTGGGAGTAGTCGCGTTGAGCGGCTGTGCCACCAACAGTCCTGCGCGCCATGAATACATCATGCGCGGGCAAGTGCTTTCGATCGATGGCGACAGTGTGGAGGTTTGCGTCGGTGAACGCGATGGCGCAGAGGTTGGCCAGGTACTTGATGTGGTGCGACACACCAAGCGAAACCAGTCGCCCAAGGCCAGCGGACCCGATTACCGGCGCGAAGAAATCGGCAAGGTGCGGATCACCAGCCTGTTCGACGAACACTATGCCAACGCTACGGTAGTCAATGGCCAGCCTGTGGTCAGCGACACCGTTGAACTGCAGCGCTGAGCCGAATCGCACTGCCGACACGGGCGTCTTTGGTCACGGTCGGCGCTGCACTTGCGGGTAGCGTTTTCAAACTGATCGGCAAGGCGTTGACGCCTCTATGCGGGAAGAGATTGATGCTATTCCGCCGCCGCGGGCGCCTCTCGCTGCGCCGAGGCAACCGCGTTGGTCAGCGCGCTGGTTCCGATTTGCCCGAAAGTCCGCAACGACGGTGTAAACATGAAATCCGCAGCGAAGAAAGGTGGTTCGTATCGCATGCGCGAACACTTGCTTG
>JANMSL010000600.1:0-6733 GCA_031389245.1 Lysobacterales bacterium
CAGGCTGCGGATTGCTGCCGTCACTGTCGCGCATGCCCTTGACATAGATGAGCTGTGTGTACCCATAGCCGTCGCCGTTGGTCTGAATAGGCATATTCAGCACGCTATAGAACGGGCCGCTCGGGCTGGTAGCGAAGGTCACGTAGGGTTCGATCGGATTGCCCTGGTTCAAGCTGGTTCGGAAATTCTTTTCGGTGACGTTGTAGAGATCGCTGAAGTTCGCCCTCGCGCCGAGGACTTCCAGCTGCACGCTGCGTACCGAGCCCACTCCGATGGCATACCAGTTCGACAAGAACTTCGCTGTGCTTAGCACTTCGATACGCCAGGGGGCTGCCGGCTCTATCCGAACGGTGCCGTTGCTGGTGGTCACCGCCAGGGTGGTCAATGCCGCCAGCGGACTGTCGTTAGCCTGGGTCGCCTTCAAACCCTTGACATAGACGCTGGCGGTGCTGCCCTTGCCGGCGCTGTCCAGGGTGATCGGCAGCGAGAGGGATGCGCTGAATGAACCGTCCGGCGTCAATGAGAAGCCGACGCGATCGAAGTGACGTTCCTTCAACACCACGGTGCCACCGAAATTGGGCTGCCCGTAGTTCACGTCGACCTTGACCGTCTTCACCTCGCCGATGCTGATGACGTTCCAGTTGGCGTTAATCGTGGCCTGGCCAATGGGCGGCGGTGCTGCGGTGATGGCGAAGGCGCCAGATTGAACGCAGGTTCCGGGGTAGGTTTCGGTGATGTAAACCGACGGTTCTGCAGCGAACGCCTTCATGTAGAAGCCGATTGCGCCAGCGGCGGTTGGTGGAACCGTCAAGCTGTCGGTAAAGGGCCCGTTCTGATTCAGTGAGAATCGAAGCTTGCCCTGGATCGGCGTACCGAAAAACCCCGGCACGCCGATGAACGCATCGATTTGGTGGGTGCTGGCCGTGGAACCGGAGGAAAGGAATGGCCGTGTCTCCCCGACTACGATATTGGTTGGGCCGACGCCCGGAACGCAGGACACCCCAGCGATTGGGACCACACCGGTCTCAGTTACTTGGTCAAGCATCAGACTGGATGCTTGAGCGAAGCATGTAGACAGTTGCAGCAGCATCACGACCAACACTTTCCGAATCCGTCGCAAGTTCTTGTGCGTTGACGCGGATTTCTGCTGCGCGCTTGTCAACACAGGTGTGCATCCCTGCGTATGATGAATCCATCGGTTGTCGCGTGTGCGCGAATGCTGTCTCATAAGGCTCCTTTTTGCATTCCGTCTCGGCTTGATTGGCGAATATCTTTGGCTGTCTTGGAACGCGATGCCACGACGCCCAGTGCGCACAGCACGCTGAGCAACAGAAGCAGTCCGGTGATCTCCAGCGTGGGTATCGATGCCGCCCCGATCCCGGCAGTGTCGTCATTCAGTATGCTCAGCGTGTGCGTGTCGCCACCGCGTGGAATCAGCAAGTCGAGGGTGAACTGCTCATCGTTCTCGATGGTGTCGTCGCCGATGAAGCTGACGGTAAGGTTGCTTTGCGTCTCTGCGGGTGCAAACACCAGGATGCCGCTTGCGCTGACATAGTCGACACCGGTCGTGGCGGTGACGCCGGCAGTGGTGTAGTTGAATGAGAGCTCGACTTCAGACAGGCCAGACAGATCAACCGTAACGATCATCGGCGTGTTGGTGCCAGTCGCGCCTTCATTCGCGCTCGAACTCGTCGATGTGAATGCGGCGACGGGCAGCGCTTCGTTATCGGCGATGGTGCCTGTTCCTTGAGCGTCGGCGATCGTGGCGCCGGTGACGTTGCTGACGTTGACGAAGTAGTCTTGCAGCCCTTCAAACACGTTGTCGTCATTGACGACGACGGCGAATGTCGCTGTCGAGCCACCGGCCGCGATCGTTTGTGCAAGCTGGCTGTTTGCGATGTAGTCGGAGCCGCTCAGCGCGGTGTTGTTCGCGGTAGCAATATCAAAAGTCACTCCGCCACGACCGGCGGGTGCCGACAGAGTCACCGTAAAGGTTGCGGGCACGTCGCCTTCGGTCAGTGTGACGTCGTCTACCGAAAGCGCCTGCGCCTGGGCGAGCGGCGCTAGAAGCCATAGCAAAGCGGCGGATAGGATGCAGGTAGCGAAGCCTGGCGATGTATGCAGCATGAGAGTGTCTCTGCAAGTGGGTGGTGGCGTGCTTACATTTGTTGCTTGCAACCTGGCTCGATCAGTGTCGCCATGCGAGCATTGCGGCAACATTCGTGGGCCGAGTATGAGGACCGAAGTCTGCAAGCTCGCTTAGGCTGCAAACACTGACTTTCGACAGGTGCGATGCGGGCGATGGCGAGACTTCTGTGTTGCGGTACTGGTTACCTGTCGCGCCATGAAGAACCCGCGCTTTTGCCCCCTGATTCAGGGGGCAATCGCGGCTCGGAGCTTGTTCAGAAGATTCCCAAATGTCATTTCGCTTGAACGAGCGTCGAGCTCATGGTTGCTGCGGCAGGATCACGCCGCGGAATGTGCCGCTGTTACCACTTTCTCCAGCGCCTTCAAACCAACGGAAGTACGGGTCCAGCTCGTAATGCAGTCGGTAGTAGCCTTGGTAATCCAGAATGCAGCTCGGGTCGTCGCCGTCCTCGCGATAGGTGACAGCATTGCCGGCAAGCAATGTGCTGGTGATCGGACGAATCTGATAACGAACGCCCATGTCGCACCAGAATGCACCCGCTGTGTCACGCATGGTCAGCTGCACTACATGGGCAATGGGCGGCGTACCCACCAGCTCGGGCTCGGACTGCGGGTGTGCCGGGCCGCTTTGCAACAGGCTCGTGATCTCGTAGCGAATTGAGTACTTGGCGAGAAAGTGAGGAGGGTTAGGGGCTGGATCATCTGGGGCAGCAGAATTCGGATCGTCCAATTTTGCACTGCGTACGATCGGGGCTTCGAATCGCGGGTTGCTGTCTTCGCTTCCCGCTACCCAGTCCGGTAAGCCATCGTTGTCGCAGCCAGTAGGGTCGCGGTCGTCATCTGGACCCGGTGTGGGATCGGGGTTCGGATTTGGATCGGGATCGGGAGTTGGATCGCCCAGCGGTGGCGCGCCGATATCGTCGTCGCCCTCATGCCCACCGCCCCACGGTGGTTCATTCGGATCGAAGTTGCAGCCCAGCCAGCTATCACCGTTTGGAATGCAGGTGTCGTACTCGGCGCTGCACACGCGGCCGGCGTCGTGACAACCGTAAATCCCTTCGTCGCCTGGTGACGGTGGCGGTTCATAGGTATCGACTTCTTCGTTGTAGAGCACCCAGTCGCGATGCTCGTCGCTGAGCTCATCGAAAAAGCTCAGACTGCTCAACAATCCGATCTCGAACGGGCTGAACTGTGCATCGTGCACGCCGCGGGATACCAGGCTGCTGGTCAGTTTGCGCACGAAGGTTTCGCGCGAGCCCTCGTGGGCGATCAACCAGTTGGCCGTGAACGTGCTTGCCTCGTCGCCACCCGTTTCAAGCTGAAAAATCTGCGGCTCTCCGCGGCGCCGCGATGCCACCATCGACCATCGCTCCGGATTCTCGCGCGACTGCATCAGCGTGAACCGCAGCTGATGATTGAGATCGCGGTGCTTGAACGATAGCGTGTACGCGCCTTGCTGTATCTGGGTAGCAACGATGCTGGCACATTGCTGCTCAGGGGAGACTTTTCGAGACTTTGCGTTGTCTAGACAATCTTGATCGACACGCGTCATGGTGAATTGCCGCAATCCGGTTCGCGCATCGATCTGAACATCTGCATCAATGCCACTGGCGAAGCCCAGGTTTCCGCCACGACGATGGAACGCATTCAACCGCATGTGGCCCTGACGTTGCGCCAACAGGTCCAGGTGCACTGAGTCCGGCTGCCGCGGAAAAACGCCGGGAGCAAGCATCGGCAGGCGCGCGGCAAAGCGCCCGTAGTCGACCGTCGCATTGCCGATGTCGACGCACACATGCGACACACTTGCAACGGCCGGTGGCACTCCGGTCGCCGCAATGAGGCATGTCGACAGGCAAAGATAGAGTAGGGTCTTGCGCGGCGGAGTAGTTGCCTGTTTTGTATTCACTTGATGCTCCATAAGGGAGGCTCCGAACAGTTCGGAGTCGTGACCGCCCGCTGAGTCATGCGGCGAGAAACTGCGGTTGACCAGCTTCGCGGCTGAGAGCTACCAGCTCCGCAGTTGAAAGCCAGGGGGTGGCAAGCGAAGCTGTTTGGCGAAGCTGATGCAGTGAGTGATTCAGTTTTCCTTAGGCGCGACGCCTTGGGCCGCGTCGTCTACGCGACGCTGGTAAAACCGACCGATGTCAGTTTTGGGCCGGCGCCAGCTCATTCAAACTCGTTGGCGAAAATCGCATCCTGCAGCTCGGTGATCGGGATATTCAGCGCGTATTCGCTGGTTCGCTCAACGGGAGCACTGATCATTGAAGCGGTTGCGGTAACGAACTGGTGCGCTGGATTGTTCGGCACCACGATGCTGAAGCTGGCGTTGCCCTGGGCGTCGGCATCGACTCGGGTTTCCTCGTCGAGCACCTCATCGCAGCCACCATGTCCGCTGACGTGTTCGCTGGCGATGCCGCAGATGGAAATACGAAACCGCTGCCCGCTGTCGGCGTTGAGCGTGCCCGCAACGGTGATTGAATCTGCGCTACGTTCGGCCGAAATAAGCACGGGGAAGTTCTGCAGGCCATTGGGGCCAGAGTCGCCGTCGCCCGTATCGTTTTCATCGACACCAACGGCGCCCAGATCGATGCCAAGACCCACCGTGTTGCGAATCGCGGATCGAATCGAGACGGGCTGGAAGAAAGTGGATGACAGCGTGATGCCGGCCTGGGCCCCGCCCTCAATCGCCTGATCGACGGTGTAGCTCAGATTGCCGAAGTTGGTTCCGTCGAACCGGATCGCCGCCAGGCTGGCACCGCGAATGCGACGGCTGGCGGAGCGAATCGTGCAGTCGCCCTCAGGGATAAACCCCCACAGTGTGCCAAAGCTCAACAGGGTCTGGCCGTCAGCGCTCTCGCCAAAGCTGTTGTCGTCGAGCACGCAACTGCCCTGAATTTGAGCGAAGGCGGGTTGATCGACACCGGTAGAGAACACGTTGCCGCGCGCGACCAATATCTCTGCGCCGACTAAATGCGCTCTCGGTCCGGCGACGTTGGTGCTGGTGCGACCATCGGGCAGCACACCGAACAAGTTGTTGATGATCGTCGGCGCGCGCACCGGCAGACTCGAACTCCAGATGTTGCGCTGTGCCAGAGCGTCGCCGCCGAAGCGGCTACCGGCGCCCTGGGCTCTGAATCCAACGCTATTGGCGGTGTCGCTACCATCAGGTTGTACGCCAAACCAGTTGCCTTCCACGCGCGCGTTGATGCCCTGAAAGTTGATCGCATTGTTCGAAGTGAATGAGTGGATCGACAGCCCGCGCAGGGTGACGCCGGACGCAGTCGCGGGGTCGAACGTGGCGAAGCCACTCGTCGTTGGACGCAGCGCAATCATGAGGACCGCGTTGCTGCCGACGCCAGTGGCGTCGGTGTTCGCGGCGCTACCGGCCTGGGTGTAGCCATCGATGGTCACCGGCTGGGTGATGGCCGGCAAGGCGCTGGCAAGAATGATGGAGTGGGGGCCGTTGCCAAGGATAGTGAAGCGGATGTCGTCGATCGCCAATGCATTGCCATTTCCGTTGGCGGCGACAATGGCTTCGCGCAAAGTGCAACCGCCGGTATTGCAGTCGCCGTTGCCCGGATCGGCATTCGAAGTCACAACGAAGGTCACTGGCACTGCGATTTGAATCGGGATCGAAGTCCCCAGCTCGCTCGTCGCGCTGGGTTGGCCGGTGACGTCGTCAATCAGCGTGGCGCCGGCGCTGAGCAAGTTGATGACTGTTGAGCCTTCATTGAAATTCATCAACAAGGGACCAAAGCTCACGTCGCCGCCGGCATCCGTGGTCACGTCGACCTGACTGTCGCCGAGGAATTGCAGCTCGCTGTTTGCCGGAACGGTGGTGATTCCGTAGAAGGTAAGCCGAAAACTGCGATTGGGTAGCGAGTTCAACGTGCCGACCACAGTGACGGGGCCGCCCACAGCGGTTCGTGTTGCGCTGGCGAGAAGCGGCTTGTTCTGGACGCCATTGGGTCCGATGTCCGGGTCACCCGGATCGTTGGCGGTTGCGCCGTCACCGTTGCCGGTGTTGCTTCTCAGGTCAATAGCGAGCAGCGCGTTGCGGAAAAATCGATTTTGGGAGAAGTCGGCGTTCATGCCTGAAAAATGCTCGATGCCGTCCTGGGCGCTGCCGGCTATAAAATTGGCCAGTGCGCCAGCTCCGCCGATGACGCCTTCGCCACTGGAAAGGTTTTGCAGACGGATTCCGGTGGTATTGCCGCCGGTGTTGATCAGGCTCGCCTGCCCTCCGACACCGATATGGTTGCCGGTGACGACAAAGTTCGCTGCGCTTAGAGACACGCCGTTGAGGTTGCCTTTGATCGTATTGTTGCGAATGATCGTGCCGTTGCGCGACACGTTGATGCCGTCGCCGCCATTGGGCAGATTGCCCTCGCCGTCGAACGAAACGCCGATCAAGTTGCTGTCTATGCTTGTCGCTCCGGTGCCAGCGGGTGCGGTGCGAACCACGATCGCATTGCCGGCGTTGCCGGAGATGACGTTGCGATCAGCAAGGGCGGCGGCGCCGGCTCTGCCAATCGTCATTGTTCCGGTTTGGCCGTTGCCGATGTCGATGCCGGTTTGGTTGGGC
>JANMSL010000602.1:0-7610 GCA_031389245.1 Lysobacterales bacterium
CCAGCCAGAACAACACCAGCCAGTTCATCAACGTGCTCGAAGGCGCGCCGGCCTTTATTCGCGTCGGTCAGTCCCTGCCCTATGTGCAGCGCTTCCTGGTGTTCGCCGGCAATCGCATCGTTTACGGGCAGGACACGCAGTTCCTGAATGTCACCACCGGCTTTGACGTGTTGCCTCGCCTGAACGGCAATCGGGTGGAGCTGGAAATTGCGCCGCGCTTGTCGTTCGTCGGCAACGGGGGAGTCCAGGATGTGCGGTTTCAGGAATTACGTACTATCGTCAGCGCGAAGCTGGGTGAATGGGTGGATCTGGGCGGCATGACGTCGGACCGGGATGAAGTCAGTCGCGCCATTTTTGAAACTGCTTCCACCCAGTCCGGCGAGCGCCGGACGGTGAGACTCAAGGTGGAGGAAGGGCCTTAGCGAGTGGGTGATGCGATCAAGCTGCTTTGGTTGCAACCCGGCGGCGTCCAAAACCCGCCAAGGCGATCAAGCCGGAGCCTAGCAGCCAGGCAGCGGCGGGAACTGGAACGTGAGCAGGGGCGCCGTTGTGGCCATCACGTCCGAATACCATAATGTGAGAAAGATCGGGGTGCTTTCCCCCTTTATTTTTAAACTCGATTTCCCATTCCCCTCCGTTAATAAGATTTACGCTGACATCGTTGTAGTACCACAAGGCATATCTATCCGAGGCCTTCAGTGCGACGGCCAAATCCAAGGTGGCAGGCAGATTTAGAGGAGCGCTGCCATTGGTGTCAGTAGCGGTCAGTTTCCAGGTTCCTTCTTGCCCGGCCGTTGCAGTCGCGGTGAACAGGATTCCCAGGTAAGTGCCGCTGCCGGAATCAGAGCCATCAAGATAGGTCCAGTCGTTACCCCAGGACAGGTTCAAGGCATTGATAACCGACGCAGCGTTGATATTTCCGCTTACCACTCCGTAGCAACCCGTAGCGTTGTTACCGTTGTACGTCACATCATCGCGAGCGATTCCGGCGACATTTTCATTGAGGGTAAGGGTCGGGCAATAGGACGGTGGTGAGAGGGTCGTTGCCGCCTGAACTGGAGAGCCAACTCCTAGCAGGGTGGCAATTGATGCAGCACCTAGAATCCTGTTGAATTTTTCTTGATTCATTTGATTTCTTCAACTCCAAGTTAAGATTAAGTTTTTGTAATGTGATGTAAAGCAACAAGCGGGCCACGTTTTTTACTATTGAGAAATATCAGTAGGTTAGTTGGCTTGTTAGTATCTTAGCCAAGATCGGTGTGCCTGAATTATGCGGGTTCGTGTAAAAACCTTCGACAAACTGAGTAAGGATTCAGCATCTCGGGTATAAATACCCGAACGTCATGTAGATAAACGTGTTCGACGTGGGACGGGAAGTCGTTACAGCTTTAGTTTAAAAGGGTTTCTGAGTTTTTTCGCCGGGTGTAAAGATTTCCGACAAACCGCAATGTGTGAACGGCGGAGATAGGAAGGAATGCGACCGCATCTTGTGGGTCGGACTAGCACAGCTCAGTGGGTCAGCCTTCCGACACTTCTTCCTCACCCTCGCAGCGCTGGCGCAGCTCGGCGCGCTTGTCGCTATCCAGCGGCGCCTCGGCGAGCACGTAATACGTGGTGCGCAGCACCTCGCGCCAGCGCGGATGCCGAGGGATCTTGGCCAGACTCAGATAGCGCTCCATCGCCCGCACGCGCAGCCGCCCGTCGTCGATGGCGACGCGCCACACTCGGCTCCGTTCCGCCAGTTCGATCGCACCGGAGCGTGTGCTTTGCTCCCAGGCTGCCAGTGACGACACCATGAGCTCCACCAATTCGCGACGGAACATGTCCGGCTGGTCGCCGCCGCCGCGCTCGCCGTCGTCCGTCCCCGCCGCGATCAAGGTCGTTGTTGATAACGATGTCGGCAACGCTGCATCCGTATCCGTTGCAGCGCCGACAAGGAATTGGACGACCGTGCTGGCACCACTCGCATCATCCAGCGCGATGAGCGTTGCCGACCATGGCGATGCACCTACCTGCCCCAGCATGGCCAGTGAACAGTCGACGCTGGCCTCGCCTTCATCAATTCGACCCAGCGCGTCGGAAAGGCCGGCCGCCGATGCCGCATCGATAAACTCATCCAGTCGCCGGCCGTGAAGTTGCGCAACGTCCACACGCAGCGCGTCTGCAGCGCCACGATTGGCGGCGACGATAGTGGAGGACAAATCGAGCGCGATAAGCGCATGCTCACTGCGATCGAGCAATGCCTGGACACGGCGCATGTCCCCTTCGAGGGCCGTCGCCGCAGCACGAAAATGCTCAGCCTCAGACTGAAGTTGTGCCTCACGCAGTGACGCAGCGACGCGCAGTCGTTCACGCGCGCGATAGGCCAGGAAGCCAATGAGCGACACCACCAGCACAGCACTCACTGCCAGGAATTTGAGCTGGACTGTGCGTTGCTGCAGGGTCAACGTGCGCAGCTTCGCCTGTGCCGTCAATGCACCCAGCGCGCGATCCTTTTCCGCGACATCGAAACGCACGCGCAGTTGCTCCAGGCGCCGATCATGCTCGGCGTCACGCAGTGCGGCGTCGGCCTGCTGAAACTGCAAAGCTGCCCGATAGGCGTCAGCGACGCGACCGAGCTGATCCAGTGCTTCGGCACGCAGCTTGAGCAGCGCGACGCGCTCCGGTGCGTCCGCGGCGAGTCGCGCCAGCACTTCGGAAGTCAAGCGTTCGGCACGCGTCGCATCCCGATCGAGCAGCGCCAGGCGCGCGGCTTCCAACGCCAGATCAGGCGTTATCGGCAACTTCAACGCCTGCGCCAACGCAATGCCGTGCGCGACGGCGCGCCGTGCTGTGGGCACGTCGTCACTATCCAGACCCAGTCGCGCGCCACGCGCCGCCACTCGCAGTTCGTCCGAACGCGCCGCAAGCGTGTGGAATGTCGTCGCGGCCAGATCCAGATGCGCGCGTGCCGAGAGAAAATCGCGCGTATCCAGTGCCAGTGTTGCCAGCGCTTCGTGGGTGTGTGCGACGTCCAGCGTGCGGCCGCGTTGCTGGTGCACGCCCAGTGCTTGCAAGTAATAGTCGCGCGACGACTTCGGATCATTCAGATCGCGATACAAGTCGCCAAGATTGGTCATCAGCCCGCCCAGTTGTGCATCGTTGGTACTGCGCTTGCGCTGCAGGCTGGCTTGATAAGCCTCCAACGCTTCCCGATAACTGCCGATGCGGCGCAGTGCGTTGCCCAAATCGTTCCAGCTGTTGCCTTCTGCGATTGCATCGCCATTGCTCGCCGCCAGATCGCGCGCGGCGCGAAACGCAGTGAGCGCCGCTGAAAATTGCCCGCGCCGGTAAGCCAGAATGCCGCGCCGCCGCTGCAATCGATACGTGCTCTTCCAGGCATCGCCGGCGCCGGGCAGCAGCGCCGCACGCTCCAGGGTCGCATGCGCGGCGTCAAACGCGCCGATTGCGATCTCGGCATCGCTACGCCGGAACAACATTTCCTGCGCGATATCCACCTGGCTATCGCCAGCGTGCTGCGCGAAAGCGGCCTCGCAGGCTGCGATCGCCGCCTGCGGTTGCTGCTGCAAATCCCGACAGCGCCTGACCGGAGAATCGGTGTCCGCCGCGAACAGCGCCAGCGAACACAACGCCGCGGCGGCGGTAGTTACCCGCTGCAAAGTCGACTGCCGCCGGTGGATTGCTGCGGCTGCGGTGAGCATCGGGTTCGTGCGCGGTTCGGCCATGCCGTCAGGTTAACCCGCCGAGTGTGGACAGCATGTTGATGCGCGTCTTCCCGCCCGGTTACAACTTCCAGGAATCACGCACGCCGACCGTCGCCCGCATCGGCGAGCGAGTCGATCAATCCCGCTGGCGCCCGCGCGAGTGACCCCGGGTCACTGGCGAATTACTTCGCATCGACTGCGCGCGCACCCAGCGCGCTCTGCCGGGCTTGAACCAAGACGCGATTGAAACGCAACCAGAGCTGATTGCGCGGCTCTGCGCTGAGTAGTGCCGGCGCAGGCGGTGGCCGCGTGGGAGCCGATGTCACCTAACGCCTCGGCGTATCAGGCACCTAGTACGGAGAGCCCGGCTACGACCAGGTCATCGCCGAAGCACTCTGGCCGTGGCCAAACGAAGCCGCGATCAAGACCGCAGTGTGCACCGACGCCGGCGTCACCACCGGTTTTGCGCAGCGCCCACGTTGACGCGCTACGTATGGGAAATGCTGGGCAACAGCATTCCGCCCGAGATCCACGGCGCGTTGGCACTGTTTGCCGATAGCTCCGAGTAGCCGGTGAGGGGCGAGTCAGCGCCGGATCCACCGACGATCAACACGTCAGGCTTGCCGGTTGCGTTATGTGGGCTGGACAACAGTGATCGCGCAGCGATGCGCGCAGACTGCAGTTGCCCAAAGCCAACGCTGGGCCACTGCATCAGCACACTCAATGCTACGCGACGAGCGATAAAGGACGTCACCATGACCTTCCAGAGTGTTCGTACCTACGACAGCCAAGTGCCGAAAATCTGCGAACTGACCAACGCGGAGCTTGAAGCAGTGCTTGCCGCCGCAGCGCAGCGCGGTTGCTGTTCCGCGCAATCGGATTCTGGCAATGGCGGTGTTGCGGCTCACTTGGACATCCAGTTCGGCGCAGACACGGCGCCCTAGCGGAAAACCTCGATAGACCCGAACGCGGAGACATCCGGAATCAGCCATTCGCGCTCTTGGGCGGTGTTGCAGATTCATCTCCGGCGTTGCAGTCGGTTCGCTAGACGCTGCCACCCCATTACCTACCCTGCGCGACGGCCGCTCATGGCCGACGCTTCAGGGGAAAAGCCCTAGCGCCTGGGCTCCGATCGCAGCACCGCGGATTGGCCCGGGTAGCGGACGGCAGTTCGTTGCTGGTCGAACCGATGCGAATCAATGTCGTGTGCGCGGTGCTCCATGCCAGTGAATCGCTGGAAATCGGACTCTCGACCAGGTCGCAGTCGGGCGGCGGGTTTGCGCTGCACGCGAAACGCCAGTGACGCCGCTCTGCGACTTGCCTACTCAGGGTGCGCCGGCTCGTCACACGCTACCTGCAGGAGCAGAACAAGGAGCCCTGGCGCCTGCGCTCCCGATCTGCTCGATTGCAGGTCCCGACTCCGATAATCTCAACGGCAACACGCCAGCCGGATATCCTGCGAGCCGATTTCATGACGACGCCCTTTGCAAGCAATACGCATTCGTCCTCGGCGCTGGCCAAGGCCGATTTCGAGAATGTCGCCACCCGCGCGATCGACGCCGGCCATACGCTGCCGCAGATGTTGATCGCCGTGTGTCAGCGCCTTGCGGGCCGAGCGGCCTTCAGCAATCTCGGGCGTACGCTGGGCTATGCCGAGCTTGATCGCCAGAGCGCAGATTTCGCAGCGTACCTGCGCGGCGGCCTCGGCCTGCGGCCTGGCGATCGCGTCGCAATCATGTTGCCCAACCTGCTGCAGTACCCGATCGCGGTGCTTGGCGCGCTGCGCGCGGATCTGGTTACCGTTCTGGTCAACCCGCTGTACACGCCGCGCGAGTTGCGTCATCAGCTCGCTGATTCCGGCGCCGTGGTACTGATCGTGCTCGACAACTTCGGCCAGGTCGCGGCCGAGGCAGTCAGCGGCACCGCGGTCAAGCACGTGATCACCACGCGCGTCGGCGATCTGCTGCCGTGGCCGAAATCCCTGTTGATTGATCTGACGCTCAAGCACATCAAAAAGGTGATCCCGCCCTTCACCATTGCCGACGCCGTACGCTGGCCAGCTGCGCTCGCCGCGGGTGCCCGCCTGCCGCGCATCGAAGCACACGCCAAGGCCAGCGATCTCGCGCAGTTGCAGTACACCGGTGGCACCACCGGCGTCTCCAAGGGCGCGGCCCTGTCGCATACGGCGCTGATGGCCAACGTCGCGGCCGCCGAGCAGTGGCTCGGGCACGCGCTTGATCCGGCGCGTGAGATCGGCCTGATCTGTCTTCCGATTTATCACATCGCTGCCTTCACCAACATGCTCTATGCCTGGTCGCACGGACTGCACAGCGTATTGGTGAGCAACCCGCGCGACATTCCTGGCCTGGTCGCTACTTTTGCCAGGCACCGCCCATCGATTTTCTCCGGCGTCAACACGCTGTACGACGCGCTGTTGAACTCGGCCGATTTCGGCAAGCTGGATTTCACCAGTCTGAAACTCTGCGTCCAGGGCGGCACTGCGCTGCGTCGTGCCACCGCTGAGCGCTGGAAATCAGTCACCGGCCGTGACGTGGTGGAGATGTACGGACTGTCCGAAACCAGCGCAGGTATCACCGCCAATCGCTGGGATGCGCCCAATCCGGTCGGGTCGATCGGGCTGCCGATGCCAGGTGTCGAAATCAGCCTGCGTGACGAGCACGGCATTGAGGTATCGATCGGTGAAGCCGGCGAGCTGTGCGTGCGTGGTCTTCAAGTCACCAGCGGCTACTGGCAGCGCGCCGACGAAACCCGGGAAGCGTTTTTCGACGGAAACTGGTTTCGAACCGGCGACATTGCCAAGCGTGATGTAGAGGGATATCTGTTTTTGCTGGATCGGCGCAAGGACATGGTGCTGGTTTCCGGCTTCAATGTTTATCCCAACGAGATCGAAGACATCGTCGCCCTGCATCCCGGTGTGCTCGAAGCCGCCGCTGTTGGCGTGCCCGATGAAAAAACCGGCGAAGCGGTGAAGTTGGTGGTGGTGCGCAAAGACCCGGCGCTGACCGCGGACGATCTACGCAGCCATTGTCGCGCAATGCTGACCGGCTACAAACAGCCCAAGCTGATCGAGTTCCGCGACAGCCTGCCAAAAACCGCGGTCGGCAAAATCCTGCGTCGCGAGTTGCGTTGAATCCGAAGCGCTGTCTGCCCACTCGTTTGAATTGAGAACCATCGCAGTATTTTTGGTTGCCGCAGCCAACCTAATGGATAAAATGGGTGGCAACCAAGAGCATGTTCATCTCGACGATGCGACTAAAATAGTTTACAACCGCGCCCCATTTAGTCGTTGTCCGTGCAGATGTCGAGTAGGCTCGCCAACATTCAAGCTGGCGCCTTTTCGGCGGACCAAATCAGATAAAGGTCATGATGAAGACATACCAATCGTTCATTGCCGTTCTCATGGCATGCGCGCTGTTCAGCGGCCATGGCAAGGCGGCCGCCGAAGACGGGTTTTGGCAGTGGTTCGCAAAGAATGAGGCGCGCCTGTTCGCATTCGAGACCGATCAGGAGGCCATCTTTGACGAACTCGCCGCTGAGATGGGTCGGGTAAACAGCGACCTTACATTTGAGTTCAGTCCCGTATTGCCCGGCCCGAAGCGAGAGTTCGTGATCAGTGCCGGCGGCATCCAATCCGCCTTTCCCGCGGTTGAGGTGCTCTACAGCAAGGCGCCGGATCTCAAGCGTTGGATCTGGGTCAAGTATCGCCCACGCCGGACGCCGATCAGCGACATTGAGATCGGGGACAAAAAAGTATCAGCTAAAGATGTGCATTACCTGTTGGCGCAAGATGGAGACAAGGCGGGAATTGTTTTGTTCATCGACGGCTACAACGAGAAAGAAAGAGCGACTTTTCGGCAGATAGGCTATCTGTATCTGGATGAAGCG
>JANMSL010000646.1:0-8749 GCA_031389245.1 Lysobacterales bacterium
GCGCACTCGAAGAACTCGACTCGTTCAACCCCGAGTTGATCCTGATGGATCTGTACATGCCCGACTGCGACGGCATGGAGCTGACCACGCTGATCCGCGAGCGCGAAGCGTTCATCAATATTCCCATCGTGTTCCTTTCCGGTGAGCACGACGAAGAGAAACGTTTCGACGCGCTCAGCGCGGGCGGTGACGATTACCTGGAAAAGCCGATCCGCCCCAAGCATCTGATTTCCGCCGTGACCAACCGCGTGCGCCGTGCGCGCGCCACGGCCCGGCGCACGCAAACGCTCAATCCGCGCGATCCGGTCACCGGGTTGCTCGATCGCAGCTACGTGCTGGAGCGGATCAGCGAGCTGATGGCGCAGGAGCAGGGTGCGCCAAGCAATGGCGGCGTACTGTTCCTGATGCTCGACGGCGCCCACACCATTCGCGACCGCATTGGGCTTACCGCTTTCGACCAGTTGCTCAGTCAAGCCGGAGCCTTTGTCGCTCAACAAGTGCGGCCGCAGGACTACGCTGCGCGTTATGGCGACACCAGCTTTTTCATATTGCTGCAGGACCTCGACGAGGGTGAGATGCTTGCCTTCGCCGAAAAGCTGCGGCAGTCGTTCAGTCCACACCTGTTTGAGCTCGGTGATCGCACCATCACGCTGGCACTCAGCATTGGTCTGGCCACTTTCGCGCAGAACTTCGGAGACACGGCCGACTTGCTCAATGCCGCGGAACGCGCCTGCGCAATTTCACGTTCGACTCCGGACCGAAAGACAGGCTTGTTTCAAACCGCGGTAACCCAAACCGCAGAGGGCGAGGAAGGCGCGATAGTCGAATTGATCAAGGCGGCGCTCAAGCATGATCAATTCCAATTGTTGTTTCAGCCGATTGCCTCATTGCGCGGTGGCGGCGAAGAACAATTCGAAGTGTTGCTGCGTCTGCGTGGTGATGGCGGCAAGCTGTTCACCGGTTCAGCGCTCATGCCGATCGCGGCACGCGCCGGACTGACCCATGCCATCGATCGTTGGCTGCTTTCGCGCGCCGCCATGGTCATCGCCGACCGAACCCGCGATGAGCACCGCGTGCGCCTGTTCGTGAGCCAATCGATTGAGAGCGTGGGGGATCCGCAACGGGCCAGCTGGCTCAAGCAGGTGCTCGAAACGCGGCGTGCCCGCCCTGAGCAACTGATCCTGCAGATCGATACGTCCGACGCCGTAGCGCGGGTTCGCCAGACCGCAAGCTTTGCCGAGCAGATCCAGTCAGTCGGTGCGAAGCTGTGCCTCACGCAATTTGAACCGACCATGGCAAACTTTCAACTCCTGACCCACGTACCTGCCGATTTCGTCAAGATCGCAGCGCGCTTCACCGGCCCCGATGGTCAGAACCCCAGGGTGCGCGCGGAGCTGCGCCAGACCATCACTCATGTGCGCGAACGTGGCATACGCATCGTTGCGCCTCGCGTTGAAGACGCGCAGTGTGCGGCAGCACTGTGGAGTACCGGGGTTGACTACATTCAGGGAAATTTTGTCCAGGCTGCCAGCCAGGATCTCGATTTTGACTTCGCGGCCGCTGCGCTCTGACCCTCCCGTTATCCTGGACGCCCTATGACCGATCAAGCCAGCAAGACGTCCCAAACTCCGGACCTGCCACGCGCACCGATCTGGCTTTGGCCGCTGGTCTTGATCGCGATCGCCGCGTTGGCGGCGCTGAGCCCACGAATCGTGCTGTCGGCAGAACTGCGATGGGTGGCGATCGCAACCGCCGGATTGTGTCTGGCACTGATCATTGTGGTGTTGACCCAACGGCTGCGCGCAGCAAGCCGAACCATTGTCGAGCTTGAGCTTTTTACTCCAGCCGCCCCTACCGCAAAATTGCAGGCAAGCTCTGCGTCAAACCAGCCGACCAGCGCGGTCAACCTCGCCGAGCTGCAAGCGGAACTGGAGCGACTGCGTATCGCCGAGCGTGAGTTGATCGCCGCCAAACAGGCAGCCGAAGCAGCGATGATGGCCAAGGGCGAATTTTTGGCCACGATGAGCCACGAGATCCGCACGCCGCTGAACGGCATCATTCCGCTGCTGGACCTGGTGATGTCGACCAAGCTGGCACCGGATCAGCGCGAATACATCAGCACTGCTTTCAGCTCGGCCCATCAGTTGTTGTCGATCGTCGACGATATTCTGGATTTCTCCAAGCTCGACGCCAACAAACTGGAACTGGAAAACGTCGGCCTCAACCTCAAGGATATAGTCGACAACGTCACCCGATTGATGACCAAGAACGCTGAGGCAAAGGGCCTAAAATTCAGCGCCGTAATCGACCCGAACGTGCGGCTGGCCGGCCGCGGCGACCCAACACGACTGCGCCAGGTATTGACCAACCTGGTCAGCAACTCGATCAAGTTCACCGAACGCGGCAGTGTGATGGTTCAAGTCTCCAAGCGCACTGAAACACGTACCCATACTGAGCTGTTGTTTGCGATCAAGGACACCGGCATCGGCATATCCCTCGAATCGCAAGGCAAACTGTTCAAGGAATTTAGCCAGGCCGACACGTCCACCACGCGCACTTTCGGCGGCACCGGCCTTGGCCTCTCGATCTGCAAGCGGATAGTCGAATTGATGGGCGGCCAGATTGGCGTCAAGTCCGAATCTGGCCGAGGGTCGATCTTCTGGTTTACTCTGCCGCTCGGCAAAGCGGTCGGCGACGTCGCGCCCAGTCGGTCCGACATCGAGGGCTCGCGGGCGCTGGTTGTCAGTGGCGATCAGGCCATGCAGCGTCGGCTCAGCACGCTGCTCAACGGCTGGAACGTGCAGGCCATCCAGAACAACGTCGCTGCCGATGTAATGGCCAAAATCAAGGCGGCGAGCGCGGGCAGCTTCGCGATCGATTTCCTGCTGCTCGATTTCGGTTCGATGCGCGCTACAGCACTGGCGATTTTGCGTGGGGTGCTGCGTGACACCAGCCTGGAATCACTGCGCATTATCTGCATCAGCGGTGATGACCAGCCGCCTGATGAGGTGCGACTGGCCGCGCAGTCGGCGACCGTGCAACGCAAGTTCGCCGATCTGGAACTGCGGGCGGTAATGCAAAGCCTGCTCGAAGCTCCGCGGGCGGCCGAGCCAGCCCCGATGCTTGGCGGAGGCGACAGCCACTCCTCGCCAGCGGCGGCGACAAACCTGGTGAGTGCGGAGCGCGCCACCACCACGGTCGGCGGCCATGTGCTGCTGGTCGAAGACAATCCAGTCAACCGGCAAGTAGCGCAACGCCTGTTGACCCTGATCGGAGTCAGCTTCGAAACTGCCGAAAATGGAAAGATCGGAGTCGATAAAGCGGCGACCGGACAATTCGACGCCGTTCTGATGGACTGCCAGATGCCGGTGATGGATGGCTACACCGCTACGCGCGCGATCCGCAAGCTGCAGGCTGACGGGCAACTGGCCAAGCTGCCGATTATTGCGATGACGGCGAACGCCATGGTCGGCGATCGCGAGAAGTGTCTGTCCTGTGGGATGGATGACTACATGAGCAAGCCGCTCAACCGGGCAATGATCGAGCAGATGTTGCGCAAGTGGCTGCCGCCGGGTGCGTTCTCCCGGGTCACGGCGGCGGCGACACCAAACCCCGCCACCTCCGTTTCGCAGCGGCCGCTGCAGCCCATTGCGCCTTCGCTGCGCAGCGAAGGTTCGGCCATCGACATGGCAGTGGTGCGCGATTTGATGGACCTCATGGGCAGTGACTTCCATGATCTGATTCGCGTCTATCTGGAAGATGCCCCAAACAATTTGTCCGCGTTGGAACGTGCCGCAAAGACCAACGACATCGACGCGTTGGTCGCGCCCGCCCATTCGCTGAAGTCGACCAGCGCCAACCTTGGCGCACTGCTGCTTGGGGACATGGCCAAACGAATCGAGCAGGGCGCACGCAGCGGTGACCTGGGCGATCCCGTACTGATGGTGGCGCAATTGCAAAACGAGTATCAGCGCGCCGCGGCGCAACTGCGGCAGATGTTGGGCTGACCGTAACAAGAGTCCGCGGATAGCGCTGACTGGGCGCAGATTAAGGTGTGCTTGTGCGGCGAGAAAAGCGTCCGCGCACAGCACGGACCCACAGAGCGGCGTCCGCGCACAGCACGGACCCACCGCCGGGTACATGCACAATTCAGTCTATGGTTCGCGCCAATCGGCGTGCGCCAATGGCAAATGTCACTACGCCCAGCGCAATCAATCCAGTCATTGGCCATAGATAGTCCGACCATTCGTAGCCACGCCAGATCGCACCTTCCAGGCTACGCAACGACCAGTTGATTGGGCTGAACGCAGATACATCGGCCATCCACGCTGGCATCGCGATCAGCGGAATCATTCCGCCACCAATCATCATCAACGGCATCAGGCCGGCCCAGCCAGCACTGGATACGCCCTGAGTCGTGCGCCCGGCGCTGGAAATCAGCAGCATCATCCCGGTAAACGCGATTGCACTGGCGGCGATCACCATCGCCAGCGCCGGCAACGATTCCGGCCTGAGCCCGAACACCATGCGCGCCATCATCAACAGCAACACCTGCACCGCAACCAAGGCGATCAGTGCGGCCGTCGCCTTGCCCATCATCAACCGGGTTGCGCTCATCGGGCCAGTGCGCAGTCGCAACCATGTGCCCTTTTCGCGCTCCTGCGCGAATCCGCTGGCAAAACCCATCAGACAACCCACCAGTCCCCACAGCATGCCTTGCGGAAAGGTGATCGCAAACGGGTTGCGCGGGCCGCGGCGCACGGTCTGCAATGCCTCGGTCCTGACTTTCAACGGTTGCCAACCGGGCGCCGCATTGGTGCTCGCGCTGGTATTGGCGCTCGCGCTGGCCGACGACAATAGCGGGCCGTCGAGCGGCAGGCCCTCGAGTGCATCGAACAGGGAACCGTAACGCTGCTGCTGGTCCTCGGGCAGACTGGCGGTATCACCACGCGCAGTCTGCAGCCATTTCGAATCCTTTCCGATGTCGCTCATCTTACGCCCCATATCCTGAGACGCGATCTGCATCAGCATGCCTTCAAGCATGGCGATCTCGGCTTTGCGACTGGGATCGATCAAGAGATTCACTGTCGCCGGCTCGCCATAAAACAGGCGCTCGCTGGCAACACCAAACCCTTTGGGAATATCCACCAGGGCGACCGCGCGCCCACGCTTGACCTGCTGCTCGGCCTCGGTGCGCGGAATGCTTTCCGCGGTGATTGAACTCAATGCCAGGAGACCGTCGAACAGCGCTTTGGACCCGACACTCTGATCCTGGTCGATGACCAGCACGCGCAACTTCGCCTTCTCGCCTTCACCGCCAAACATCAAACCAAAACCCACCGCCATCAGAATCGGCCAGATGAAAGTGAAGAACAACGTAGCGCGGTTGCGCGCCAGCAGACGCAGATCTTTCAGCGCGATCGCGAGCACGGCGTTCATCAGGCGTCATCCCGTAATTGGCGGCCAGTGAGTTTGAGGAATACCTGCTCCAGCGTCGGCCGTCGCAACTGAAACGTATCCACTGGGCCGAGCGCCAAGGCCTCGCCAAGCAGGCGCACTGGGTCGTCGCCGTGCAGAAATTCGGTCCGCCCGGCGCGCTCGATGCTGAGCTGAGCTTCACCGCCATGCGCCCGCACCAGACCATCGAGTGTATCCAAAGCCAGCAAGCGACCTTGGTCGACAATCGCAATGCGATCGCACAGGCGTTCGGCCTCCTCCATGTAGTGCGTGGTGTAGACCACAGTATGCCCGGCATTCTTGAGCGCCAGCACGTTATCGAAAATAGCGTTGCGTGATTGCGGATCGACGCCCACCGTAGGTTCATCGAGCAAGATCAGTTCTGGCTCGTGCACCATTGCGGCCGCGATGTTCAAGCGCCGCTGCATGCCCCCCGAATACTCCGACACCCGATCACTTTGGCGATCCTCGAGCGCGACGAAGCGCAGTGCTGCGTCGACACGCTCACGGCAACGAGTCCCATGCATTCCAAACGTATGGGCAAAGAACTCCAGGTTCTCACGACCGGTCAGTTCCTCGTACAGCGATAGTTTCTGCGGCGCGATGCCGAAGCGCTGTCGCAACGCCGGCTCGCGCGGGTCACCGTCCAGCACACGCACTGAACCGCGGTCCACAGCGAGCAGTCCGACTGCGATGTGCATCGCGGTAGTCTTGCCAGCGCCATTGGGGCCGAGCAGGCCAAAAACCTCGCCACGCCGCACTTCCAGACTGAGTTCGTTCAGTGCCTGGCGTTCGCCGTAGCGCTTGCCGACATTTTCGAACTTGATTGCCGCGGTCCCAGTGCTCATCTTTGATCCTAATACGCCGGCAGCATGATCGAACAGCGACAACGCAGCCGAAAGTGGCAGATGTCACTTGTTTGCCATTGGTTCGATATGGATGCAGCCAGCGGCTGCCTTGGAAAACGGATGCGTACTAGGCGCGCATCAGGGTTGACTTGCCAAACAGGCTTTCGACCAGGTCGACCGCGAGTCGCGCAGTGCGATTGTGTTCGTCGAACGCGGGATTGAGTTCAACGATGTCGAGCGAACCCAAGCGTCCAGTGTCGGCGATCATCTCCATCACCAGCTGAGCTTCGCGATAGTTGGGTCCGCCGCTCACCGTAGTGCCCACGCCAGGGGCAATATCCGGATCGAGAAAATCGATATCGAAGCTGACATGCAAATGCGTGTCGGCATCCAACTCGGTCAGCGCTTCCTCCATCGCGCGCTTGATGCCGATTTCGTCGATGTAGCGCATATCGTAAATGTCCAACCCCTGAGCATGCACCAGCTTGCGTTCACCCTCATCCACCGATCGAATGCCAATTTGGCGAATCTGATCGGGGCGCAGCGCCGGCGAATCACCGGCAAGATGGGTCAATTCATGCGGTCCGATACCACACAAACACGCTACCGGCATGCCATGGATATTGCCCGAAGGGGTGAGCGAGGAAGTATTGAAATCGGCGTGCGCGTCAAGCCACAAAACGATCAATTTCTTTTTGTGCTCACGACACCAACGCGCCACTGCGGTAATCGAACCCACGCCTAAACAATGATCTCCTCCCAACAGGATGGGCAGGCGCTGGTCATTCAAGGCGCCATACATGGCGCCGAACACGGCACGATTCCACGCTACCACTTCCGGCAGATGACGATAGCCATCAACCGGTGGCTTCCACGGATTCTGCGGTCCCACCAGATTGCCGCGGTCTTCCACTTTCAGCCCGCGATCACGCAACGCCTCGGCGATGCCGGCAACGCGCAGCGCCTCCGGACCCATCGACGCACCGCGATGTCCCGCACCGATATCAGTGGGCGCTCCGATCAGTCTGATTACGGTCATGGCCTTCGATCCTGGCGTGATTTCTGGGCCGTGAGGATAACCGAGTCAGCAGTCGGGAAGATTGCAGCGTACGCGGTTTGCCGTCGCGAAAAGCCGACGATCAGGCCGCGCGTCCGGCAAACATCCGCAGCATCCCGGCAAGCTGCCTGGGCGGTGTGCTCTTGTCGATCACATCGAGCGCCCCCGCGGTCAGCGCGCGTTGACGTGTTTCCGGGGTGCGGTCCGAGGTCAGGCATACCGCGGGCAGGCCGGAAAGCCCCGGACGTCCACGCACCGCACGCGCGAGATCGTCGCCGGTTTCATCGCGTAGCCAAAAGTCGAGCACCAGCACGTCAGGGCGGCGCTCATTGAGCAACTGGTGCATGCCGGCGCCATCACCCGTGGCGCGCACATCGATCCCTTCCTGGCGCAATTGCTCAGTCAGCAGAACGACAAGTTCTTGGTCATCATCGACCAGCAATACCTGGATCGGGCGCAACAGAAATTCCAGATTGCCGTGATCCGGAGCCGTGTCGACCTCAATCGCCGATTGGAATAGTTCATCCAGCGCAAGCATCAAAGGCTCAAGCTGCAGCGCCAGGGAAGCGCGCTGGGCAAGCGCTTCAGGCGGATCGCTCAACCACTCGTGCAACAGGCCATCAGCAGCGCGCGCCGTTTCGCCCAGGGATACATAACCATATCCGCCCGCTGATCCAGAGAGTTTATGCAACAGTCGGCAGAGTTCGCGGAGATTTTCCAGCTGAGTAATATCAGCGCGCCAACCCGAATACGCAGCCATGATGCTGCCCCGCTTCTCCGGAAGCGAGCTACGATAACGTTCAAACAATGCGGTTAGGCCATCGCTCACGACAGTTGTCCCGTAACAGTTCGTGACACTATCACCGGACCGGCGGTTATGGATGTAAACATTTTTCGCCGCGCCAGCGCCCATTCAATTTAGTCAGATAAACCAAGGTGATCGGCGGGCACCAGGGGCCCGGCCGCCCCAGAGAGCCACGCGATGCGTGTGTGCCGCGTGCAGAGCTCGCGCCCAGGTGCGCTCCTACAGTCTCAGCGGTTCCTGATCCGGCGCCGCTCAGTGCAAGTTTTTGGCGCTAGCCCCAAATCTGCTTGAGCCCCCTTCAGTGAAGGGGGCGGCGAGCAACAGCGAGCCAGGGATCTGGAGACACTCAACTACCGGCACCAGTACCAAAAACAAAAGCCCGCATGCCCGGCGGTTCTCAGCGTTTCCTGACCCGCAACCGCTCCATGCAAGATTTCGGCGCGCACCCCAAATCTGCTTGAGCCCCCTTCAGTGAAGGGGAATTGTGTACTTAACGCACCCAGAAAAAGGCCACAAGATCAATGAGTAAGCGGCGCAGTCGCTTGAAGGTTGAATTTTCCGAGTGGGGTTTGTGTGGCAAAA
>JANMSL010000674.1:0-6949 GCA_031389245.1 Lysobacterales bacterium
TGACGGCGCTGCGGCTGGCCATTGCCGGTGACAACGACTGGGCGTTGATCGAAGCAATTTTTAAACGTATCTGGACGCAGGGCTTGGCCGCGGAGCACGCCGTCGATCTTGCTGATATCGCGGCGTGCTTTGGTATCGACGATGTCCAGGCGGCCGTGTCCGACACGACGGTCAAATCAACGCTGCGCTCCAACACCGACAGTGCAATCGCTGCGGGCATCTTCGGGGTGCCTACGGTCGCCATCGATGGCGAGTTGTTCTGGGGACAGGACGCAACGCCGATGTTGCTCGATTATCTTGGTGACGCTTCGATTTTTGCCAGCGAATCAATGCAGCGCATCGACGCCTTGCCGACAGCGGTGGTGCGCAAAGGCACATGATCCCCGGCGAACAGTTCGCGGCTGGGTTGGCGCTTGCGGGTGCCGCATTGATCGTGGCCATGATCCTGTTGTGGCGACAACGCCGCAGGCTGCGAACGCTTGCGCAGCGGCTGCAGGCGCAGACGCTGGTGCAGCACGCGGCGATCCGCGCCCAAGCCGCCGCTGAAGAACGCGAACGTGTTTACAGCAATCTGCATGACGATCTTGGCGCCAAATTGCTGCAACTCATCTATACGGCGGCAACGCCAGAACAGGCAGATGTGGCGCGCTCGCTGTTGCAGGATGTGCGCGACGTGGTTACCCGCTCGCGCGGTGCGCCGGGCACCCTGTTGCAAGTGCTGGGCGAGATCCGCAGCGAAGCCGAGCAGCGCCTGCGCAGCGTGGGCATTGCGCTGGATTGGCAGCAACCCGACGACTTGCCCGACCCGGATCTGGATCAGGGTCAGTCGTTGCATCTGTTCCGCATTGTGCGCGAAGCGATCAGCAACGTGATCCGGCACGCGCGCGCGCAGACACTGCGCGTGCGCATGGCCAGCGACGGGCGGGCGCTGCGCGTGGAACTGATCGACGATGGCATCGGTCCGAATTCGAACGGCAGCGGCCGTGGCAAGGACAATATGCGCGCACGCGCGCGTGAACTGGAAGGCGATATCACCTGGAAGGGTGGAACCTCCGGCGGCACCAAAGTGCTGCTGAGCTTTCCCCTGCCATCGGCTTAGCGATGGTCTGAATAAGTCGCCACTTCGTCTTCGCCACACTGCTTATTGCTCGCCAAACCCGCAAAAACCTGCGGTTTTTCGCCCTCTGACTCAGTGGGCTACCTCGGCTCCAGGCTGGTTCAGAGGATCCTTGGACACTACTCGTTACACACACTCTGTCTGCGATCGCGCTATGGTTCCGCTGCATGAATCAATTCACCTCAGCGCTTGTGGTCGATGATCTGCCGCACTGCCGGGCCTGGGTTGCGCAGGCATTGGCGTTGGCGTTTCCGGGTATCGTGGTGGGTATGGCCGATAGTGTTCAGGGTGGGCTGCGTGGCGTCGCCGCGCGGCCACCGCTGGCGTTGATCGACCTTGGCCTGCCAGATGGTTCCGGTCTGCAGATTATCGAAGCATTGAAGCGCGACGTCCCCGACTGCGTGACCGTGGTGTCGACCGTCTTCGACGATGACGCCCATCTGTTTCCGGCGCTGAGGGCTGGCGCGCAGGGCTATGTACTGAAGGACGAACCGATTGAATCACTTGCCGCAATGTTGACCGGCATCGTCAGCGGCCAGCCGCCGCTGTCGCCGTCGATTGCGCGTCGGCTGCTGCGTCACTTCCAACCGATCGCGGTCACGCCCACCGGCAGTAGTGACAGTCAACTCACCGCACGCGAGACCGAAGTGCTGCGTCTGGTCGCCAAGGGGTTCACCGTTCCCCAGGTTGCCGAGACGCTGACTCTGACCAGGAACACCGTGGCCGGCTATCTGAAAGATATCTATCGCAAGCTGCGTGTGTCCACGCGTGCCGAAGCCACGCTGGAAGCTGCGCGTCGCGGCCTGGTGCGCAATGACACATTTTGAATCGCATTGAATAGCCCGACTGGTCGCGCCTATCGTGCGCGTTGCCAGTCGGGTTGGGGCAACCGTGTGCAGGCACGATAGATACTGTCGATGGCACCGGGTACCCCACAGATGCGGGGGCTGAAGGGTTCGGGTCGGATTTTTCGATTGGCACATGCGGGCGTTCGTGCAAGTGATCTTGTGCGGTCCCGGTAGCGGCAATGGATGGTTCGGCTGCGCCAGGGGGCGCGGTGGGGTACCGAAGAATGTCGCGCGATTTCAGTGATTTCCTTATTCTCATTTGCAGTTCTTTCGCTCGGAGCGCAGTCATGAAATTTTCGGATGGGTTGGGTTGCCTGGCTTTGGTCCTGGCGTTCGCTTCGAGTTCGTTGCGCGCACAACAGGTGACGGTCAATGTCGGTGGGGCCTCGGCCGCACACCCTGTGGATGCTCCCTTCCAGCGCGTACGCCTTCTGGTTACCGGCCCTGATGGATGGGTATCCGAGCAGAATCTGGATCGAGCCAGTGCTAACGCGTTCCAGATCGATTCGCGACTTTTGCCGGAGGGACACTACAACTATCGGCTCGATTTCACCGCGGGCGCAGCGGCCGTGGCGGCGGATTCTCGACTACCGGTAGACGCGAATGGCCGTGCACTTTCTGTGCGCCCCGGCAGCGCGGCGCCCGAAGCGAAGTTCAACAGCTTCCTGATTCGGAATGGGCAAGTACTGTTTCCTAAATCGCCCACCCATGGCGGCCGGCAGGACCTACCAGCAAGCACGGTGCCATCGCAGGCCAAGGATCAAGTCATAGCCGACGACTTGATCGTGCAGAGCAGCGTCTGCGCCGGATTTGACTGTGTCAACAACGAGACGTTCGGCTTCGACACCATTCGCGTGAAGGAAAACAACACGCGTTTCAAGTTCGAAGACACGTCGGTGGGCCTATTTCCCACCAGCGATTGGCAGCTGACGGCGAATGACAGTGCCAGTGGCGGCCAGGAGCGGTTTTCCATCGAAGACGTCACCGCTGCCGTCATACCGTTCACCGTGGAGGGTGGGGCGAGCACCGATTCGATCCATATCGACTCGAGCGGTCGTGTCGGCTTTCGCACCCCGACGCCGGTACTCGATCTACATGTCACCACCGGCGACACGCCTGCGCAGCGACTGGAACAAACCGCCGCCAGCGGATTCATCGCGCAGACCTGGGATGTCGCCGGCAACGAGGCCAACTTCTTTGTGCGCGATCTGACCGGCGGCTCGCGGCTTCCGTTTCGAATCCGCCCTGGGGCGCCAACCTCAAGCATCGATATCAACGCCGCCGGCCATGTCGGTTTCGGCACGGCTTCGCCCAATGCAAAGTTGCATATCAACAGCACGGTTGACGTCGCGGCGCCGGAGACGGTGCTGCGCGTGACCAACGCCAACCATACGCAGGTATCCCGCTTCGAAGTGGACAGCAATGGCAACGTCAGTGCGCGTGGCACCATTTCGCAACTCTCCAGCCGCAGTGCCAAGGAGGGATTCCAAGCCATCGACGACGACGCGCTGTTGGCAACAATTGATGCATTGCCGATCGGTACCTGGCGCTATCTGGCGACACCCGATCGTCACCTCGGTCCGGTAGCCGAGGATTTTCATCAGGCTTTCGGATTGGGCACTACCGACAAGATGATTGCGCCATCGGATCTGGCTGGCGTTGCGCTGGCAGCGGTCAAAGCCTTGCAGCACAAAGTGCAGCAGCGCGATGCATTGATCCTGGCCCTGGAGCGGCGATTGGCCGCGCTCGAAGCGCAGGGCGCGCGCTGAGCCGCCGCCATGAAATCACCCCTTGTTGCTTGCGGGTTGCTGGCATTGATGGCCGCGAGCCTGTCGGGCGCGACGCTGGCCGGCGTACTGCGTGTTGCCAATGATGAGTCCACACAGAAATTGCATGTGTACGATGGTGTGAATGCATCCTCCGCGCATGCCGATTCGGCGAACATGGGCGTGCAAGTCGGGTCGGTTACCGCCGACAACGGCGGCAATAGGGTGTTTTTCATTGGTAACAGCGCGGGCATTCAGTCGCTTTATCAACTGAACTACATCACCACGCAACAAGCCCTGCCGCAGCTGCTGTCGACCGATTTTCGGGTCACCCACCTGGAGTGGGATGCCAGCGGCCCAACGCGCTTGATCGGAGTCGCGATCGACCCGGTTGACGACAGTGTCGAACTGATCTCGCTGCAGGGCAGCACCGTGACGGTTCTGGGCATGCCCGAAGTCGAGTGCTGCGTATTCCGCGCCGGTGTCTCAGCATTCCGCAGCAGCGACGACAGTCTTTTTCTGGTTGGCCGCCGGTCATCCGATACCCAGGATCAGCTGTTTCGATTCACCATGAATCCGCCGGCTTTGGTGCAGGTGGTCGCGATTCCGATCGATCTGAGCGTCGGCGAACTGGACCTGGCTGCGGGCTCGACGCTGATCGGTCTGGCCTATTCGCAGGCAGCCGAAGCTACCAGGGTGTTCACCAGTGACGCGGCATTGAACTTGACGACGCTGGGTAGCGGCATGGCGGATTGTTGCTTTGTGTTGGCTGGATCCACCGCGTTCGACGTCAGGCTCAACACACTTCACATGCTGGGCGCAGGAATCGCCGGACTGCAACCCAACCCTTCGCGCCAGTGGGCGTTCGAGCTCGGCTCCGGCGCGATCAGCGAAGGCGTGGTGGCCGTCGATGGGGTTGGCTTGTTCCCCGATGCAACACCCATTGTTGACGCCGGGGTGTTGTTCGAAGACGGTTTCGAGTGATCTCTGTCAGCGGATCAAAACCCGTAACGTAAAAAACCACCATCCACGGCGATGGTTTCGCCGGTGATATAGCTCGCTGCAGGCAGACAGAGGAATGCGACAGCCGCCGCCACTTCCTCGGGTTCGCCAATGCGCCCCATTGGCGTGCGCTCGAGCACCTCGTCCAGATAGTTTTGCTCAGCGAGCCTCGGCGTGGTGCGCGCGGTGCGGATGTACCAGGGGGCTACCGCGTTGACGCGGATGCCGTCTGCCGCCCATTCGCAGGCCAGGTTGCGCGTAAGTTGGCCGATCGCTGCCTTGCTCATGCCATAGGGCACACCAGTGCGCACATGGGTGATGCCCGATACCGAGCCGATGTTGACGATGGCCGCGGCCGCGTGCCGTGCCAGCAGCGGGTACGCCAATTGGCACAGGTGAAACGCTGGCAGCACGTTGGTCTCGAACAGTTCGCGTATTTCGTCGCCACTGATGGCCAGCGTCTCCTTGCGGAAATTGCCGCCGATGTTGTTGATCAGCAGGTCAAGTCCGCAATCCAGGTCGTTGATCCAGTCGAACAGATCCAGACGCACTTCCTCATCGCTCAAATCAGCGGACATCGCCAGCACGCGCTGCTGCGGGTACGCGGCAGCAATGTCCGCGCGCGTCTGTTCCAACACGACTTCATCGCGGGCTACCAAAAGCACATCGGCGCCCAGACTCGCCAGTTCCTCGGCGCAGGCACGGCCGATACCGCGGCTGGCGCCGGTAATCAGCGCGGTCTTGCCGTCCAGCCGCCAACGTGCGCGCATCGCGGGATATCCTCGGGATTTCAGCGCTAGCATAGCCGTCGAACAGGGTTTCCATCGACCTTGTTCGCATTCCTCTTGGAGACCAACATGCGTAACGTGCTCATCGGCAAGGGTTTCGTGTCTGTGCTGGTCATTGTCGGTGTGCTGGGCTGCCAGAGCGATGCCCCACCGCCTGCATCCGGCTCAGACGCGGCCATCGCAGCGCAGCCAAGCCCCAACCTGGCCCAGGATCACCTGCTGAAGACGCAGACTGACGCCCTGCAAAGGGCCAAAGCAGTGCAGGACACGATCGACGAAGCGGCCCAAAGGCGCGCGCAGGAGATGGAAGACCAGGCGGGAAATTGACATCGTTTGAATCGGCACTGCGCCATACTGGGCACATCCAGCCCGAGGCGCGGCGCCCTGCTCAATGCCTGCGTGCGCGGGCCCCATTCTCCGAGTAAGTCGCCATGCGCAAGTCATTACCCTCTGTTTGTCGTTATCTGATTTCGGGTTCGATCGCGGTTCTGTCCACGCCGGTATACGCCGCGGATCCAGCGCCAGCGCAAGTCATTGCGCCGGCCCCGGTCAGCGACGAGGACATCCGCACTTTCGTCTCGGTATTTCGCACCATCAAAGACGCCTATGTCGAGCCGGTCGCCGACGATCAGCTGATGCACGCGGCAATTCGCGGGATGCTCAGCCATCTCGATCCGCACAGTCAGTATCTGGAGCCCAGCGAACTGCAGCAGTGGGACGAGGACACCAGCGGCGTCTATGGTGGTCTGGGTGTGGAGGTGTTGATGGTGGATGGCTTTCTGCGCGTGATCGCGCCGATCGACGATAGCCCGGCCAGCCGCGCCGGGGTCAAATCCGGCGACATCATTCTGGCGATCGATGGCATCGAGATGCAGAGCAATGATCTGAACGCTGTCGACAAACTGCGCGGTCCGGTCGGCAGCAGAGTCAAGCTCACGCTTGACCGCGAGACCGAGAACGCGCCAGTCATTGTCGACCTGATGCGTGAAGTGATTCGCACGCGCTCGGTAAAGGGGCGCTTGCTGCAGCCAGGCTACGCCTACGTGCGCATCAGCCAGTTCCAGGAAACCAGCCCGCGCGACTTGAGCGAGCAGCTGCGCAAACTGCACACCAGCAAAAAGCCACTGCGCGGCCTGGTGCTGGATCTACGCAACAATCCCGGCGGTGTGCTCAATGCTGCGGTGGAAACGGTTGACGCATTTCTCGACGATGGCCTGATCGTCAGCACCCGTGGCCGCATCGATGAAGCCAAACTCAGCCTCAGCGCATCGCCCGGCGATTTGATCGATGGCGCTTCGATCGTGGTGCTGGTGGACGCCGGCAGTGCCTCGGCCAGCGAGATCGTTGCAGGTGCGCTGCAGGACCATCACCGCGCCGTGATCATGGGCAAGCGCACGTTCGGCAAGGGCAGCGTGCAGAACATCCTGC
>JANMSL010000824.1:0-11529 GCA_031389245.1 Lysobacterales bacterium
TCCGTTACCTGGCCTCCGAAGCGGGCGTGCCGGTCAAGGTGCTGCGCGATCTGGATGCGCGCCCGGGCGCGGGCGAACTGGGCCTGGTGTTTTACGAAGATGCATTTATCGCCTGCGATGCCTACGAACACGAACTCAAAAGCGGCAATGCGCGTTTGAACGGATGTGTCGGCTGGACGCCGCGCACCGACGAAGTGGTCGAAGCCTCTTCGGGCAAAGCCAAGGCCTTGGTCTCGAACCGCAACCTGCTGATCATCGCGGACCTGTTGTTGGTCAACAAGGGTTTTGCCCAAGCCAAGCCGGAATGGACCAAGGGACTGGTGCATGGCCTGCTTGAAGGCAACCGTCGCCTGCGTGACGAGCAAGCCAAACACATTGGCGTCGTTGCCACGGCGTTCAAGTGGAGCGAGGAAGAAACCCGCGATGAACTGAGCAACGTACACCTGTCCAATCTGCCCGAGAATCGCGCGTTTTTTGAAGGCACCATTGATGCTGCCGGATCGTTCCAGGGCATTTTCCAATCTTCGGTCTTGGCCTATGGCCGCATCATCAAGAACCCGGCTGATTCCGCGCGCTTTGTCGATAGCCAATTTTTGGCCGCGCTCGCCGGCAAGAAAGAGTTTGCCACTCAGACGATCGCGATCGCGCCAATCAAAACGCGCGGTGGTGTCTCGCTTGAAGGCGATGCATTGCTCAGCAAAGACATCCGCTTTTTCTTCGAGCCTAATTCCGCGGTGCTCGATCGCGAGGCCAAGGAAAATCAGGATTTCCTCGAAACCATAAAGGGCTTTCTGCAGGTGAGTCCGGGGTCGGTGGTGGTGCTGCGCGGGCACGTGGACAATGCTCGGGTGTCCGAGTTTGAGAAGCAGGGTGGCCAGGCGCTGGTGCGCAGCATGGCGCTCAATGCGATGGAGCTGTCGCGCCAACGCGCGCAGGCTGTGCGCGATGCGCTGCTGAAGAAGTTTCCGGCGATCGCCAGCGACCGCATCGAAATGGTCGGCCGTGGTTGGGAAGAGCCCGCCGGCAGCGACTCCGATATCAATCGTCGCGTTGAGGTGCAGTGGTTTACGCTGGAGTGATCGGCAGTGGGGCTCGCCCGCCGCCTCGCGGTGTTTTCGCCGATCGCGGTGAAAGTCACTGTCCCGTCGGGCTGGCACTGCTTGCGCACGTGCTGCGGTCGATAGTCGAGCTGGCTTACATATGTCACGGGCGCGGCGCCCGTGGCCTCGCTAGTATCGACCGCTATGAACACTGCCAATTTGGTTGAAGTGGTTGCCGGCGAGATCGCTACTGCCGCGATAGATACCGCGGAAGTCGTGACCGATCCCGTGCAAGTTCGCGAATTCACTCCGCATGGTCAGCTGTTGCGGGTGTGGATCTGGGGCACGCTCAGTTTTGTGGTGCCGATCGTGCTGATCAGTTTTCTGGTTTCGGTTTTCGCCGATAAGTGGCTTATCGCGGTGATCGCGTCCGTCACCGGTGCCAGCATCGTGGCCATTGTCACCGTCTACGGCCGCGCCTATCTGGATCGCTTTCGCTGCCGACTGCTGGCAGACGGTCTGTGGGTGGATCGCGGGGTTTGGTGGCGCAGCGAGACCTTTGTGCCGCGCGCGCGCGTGCAGCACACCGAAGTGCAACAGGGCCCGATCGCTCGTCGCTATGGCATGGCCAGTCTCAAGGTGTTCACGGCTGGCGCCGGCCATGGCGAAATCGAGATCGATGGACTGATCCACGTGGACGCGGTCTGGCTACGCGATGAACTGCTGGGTCGACAGGGACAAGACGGTGTCTGAGCAGGGCCCGCTCGCGGTTCCCGCAGCCCACGCCGAAGCGCCCACCGATCGCCGGTTGCATCCGCTGTCGTGGCTGTTCGTGCTGTTGACGCAGCTGCGCTCCATGGTGTTTCCGCTGGTGGCGTTTGTGATATTCGGGCGCGGCGATTCGTGGGTCTTCTACGGACTGATCGGCGCCTTTGTGTTTGCACTGTATGCATTGATCTACAGCCTGAGCTTTCGCTACCGGATTGGCGAGCGCGAGCTGCTTGTGAGGTCCGGTATTTTTTCGCGTACCGAACGCCATGTGCCCTACGCGCGTATCCAGAACATTGTGCAGAAACGCAATCTCCTGCACCGCCTGTTCAAAGTGACCGAACTGCGCTTGGAATCCGCCGGTGGTAGCAAGCCCGAGGCGGTGATGAATGTGATCACGCTCACGGCGGCAGCGGAACTGGAGCGAGTGCTGAAGCGGCGCGGTGGCGAGGCGCAGGTCGAAGCGGAGCAAGACATCAATGAGGTCACGCCCTGGCACGCGCTCGAAGTGGGCGATCTGCTGCGTCTGGGCTTGATCAATGACCGCGGCTGGGTGGCGGTTGGCGCATTGGTCGCGATCCTCTGGCAACAGCCCGGCGGGTACAACTGGAAATCGAAGTCAGGCGCGAACGACTGGAATCCGACGCGCGAGCTATACAGCCTTGTCGAGCAGCAGTTCGGCACTTGGTCGAATGCGTTGTCGGGTTGGGTGACCAAGGGGTTTTCGCTGCTGGCGTTGGGTTTGCTCATCGTGGTGTTAATCAAGCTGCTATCGATGGTGATGGCGGTACTCAGCTTCTATCGCTTTCGTCTATCCGGAGACGACACGCGACTATCCACCGAAACGGGTTTGCTGACGCGGCATGTGGCAAGTGCGCGTCGTGACAAGATCCAACGTTTGATCATCGGAGAAAGCTGGCTGGCGCGACGCCTTGGGCGGCGTTGGTTGAGTTGCGAAGTGGCGGCGGGTGCTCAGGTTGAAGCCGATGCCGAGCACAAGGCTTTACGACTGCGCTGGTTGGCGCCAGTGGGCACCAGCGCGCAAATCGAAAGCATCGTTGCACGGGTCATGCCGGGGGTGGACTTCGCAAACCTGCAATGGAAGGCGCTGCATCCGCGTGCCTGGCTGCGCATGTTCAAGACCAGTGTGTTCTGGTGGTCGCTGTTGCTGCTGCCGGCTTCGATTCTGGTGTCGGTCTGGGTGCTGCTTCCCGGCGCAGCCATCGTGCTCTGGGCCTGGCGGCATGCGCGGGGTTGGTCGCGATTTGCTGGCTACGCCTGCGATGGCGAGTTTATTGCCTACCGTGCCGGCTGGTGGCATCGACAATGGGTGATTGCCAGAATCGACAAGGGGCAGACCGTTTCGATTTCACATTCACCTTTTGATCGTCGTCGCGGCATGCACACGGTGTCGGTCGACACCGCCGGTGCCGCGCTCAACAGTTTCGCGTTGTCAGTGCCCTATCTGCCGATTGACGAAGCGCGAGCGCTGGCTGAAGTGTTGCGCGCGCGGATGTCCGTCGAGCCCGATCCCGTTTCGTCACACGGATAGGGTGTTGCTCGCCAGTTCGGACCGGGCCGCCCCCACCCGCTTTGGGTTCGGCCCGCGGTGGTCCCTATTGAAACGGTTACTGTCTCGGGTTGTCCGTATTTTCGGCGGTGACAGTTACTGATCGTTTCTGCAGCACAACCAAAGCGATGCCGCCAAGCACCGCGGCCGAAGCCAGCGCCAGACGCCAACTGATCGGCTCGTTCAAAAAAATGAATCCGGCGAACGCCGCAATCACCGGCACGCTCAGTTGCACCGTCGCCGCCGTACTTGCCTTGAGCATCGGCAGTGCGGTGTACCAGATGGCATATCCAACGCCGGAGCACAGCGCGCCGGAGGCGATCGCATACCCAACTCCTGACTGGTCCAAAATGTGGCCGGGGAACGTGCAAGCACTCAGTACCAACGCCATCGGAACAGTGCGCAGGAAATTACCGGCGTTCACTCCGATCGGATCGCTGACGCCTCTACCGCGCAAGGAATAAATTCCCCATGCCAGCCCGGCGCCGATCATCAACAAAGCGCCGTGTAGCGGCGGAGCCGTCAATCCCGGCAACAACAAGCCGATGAGGCCGGCGAATGCCAGCGCTATACCCGATGCCTGCCCCAAGCGCGGGCGCTCACCGGTTCGAATGCCATGCCCGATCATCGTAATCTGGACTGCGCCGAACAGAATGAGTGCCCCGGTTGCCGCAGTCAGGCTGTCATAAGCAAATGAAAATGCCGCCGCATAAGCAAACAGCGCCATCGCCGACAACCAGTTGCCGTTCTCCAACCGCACCCGTGAACGTGCGCGTATCAACAACCAAAGCATCGCGGCGCCGGAGATCAATCGAATGGTGGTGAAGCTCGCCGGATCAATGGCCGTGTGCTTGAGTGCGATGCGACACAGAATCGAGTTGCCGGCAAACGCGATCAGCGCCAGCGTTGTTGGAATGATGCTGCGCCAATAGGACAATTCACCGCTCCTGCGCCAGAGTCAGGCGACGTCCGCAAGTATCTGTGCAAAGCGCGCCTTTGAGCGGCAAGTGAATGAGGCGGATCGGCTGACTCCACTCATTCAAAAACGCACATCCGTTATGTTGGGGCAAAAGGTCGGTCGCCCGCATGCCGCACCACGCTTGACGTATTCCTTGCCGGGCCAGGGGTTTGCTGCGCCATGGAGGAGCGATTGGGTTCAGGCCGCAACAGCCAGCGCGCTCGCAAGGTCAATCGTCGCGCGAGCCGTCACCGCCGCCGAAGCTGGGCTCGCCCAGCTCACGCACACCGTGATCGTCTTCGTCCGCGTCCTTGTGCGACGCGCCGCCGTCACTGTCTCCGGCAGGAGGTTCGCGGCCTTCAGTACGAA
Source organism: Lysobacterales bacterium (assembly GCA_031389245.1). Lineage (GTDB taxonomy): Bacteria > Pseudomonadota > Gammaproteobacteria > Xanthomonadales > Ahniellaceae > 0-14-3-00-62-12. The sequence continues at coordinate 4,706 of JANMSL010000824.1, forward strand.
CTTCGGAAGTGCCTTTGCCAGGTCGCCACCAGCCCCAGCTCTTAGGCGCCTTGCCTTCCTCAAGCGCATTGACTGCAAGCACCAGTTCACCCTTGCGTTCGGTGCTGAGGGCAGTCCAGTGACAATCCTGCACCGCGCCTTCGAGCGCATAGAGTAAATTGAGACTGGGTTTGAACCCCGCCTTCTTGACCTTCAGAAATACTTCCAGCGCGCCCAGTTCCCGAATTTCCGCTTCGGTTCGAATGCCTACCTGTCTTAACCACGCAGCTGACTTAGGTCCCACGTTTCGGATCTTCGGTGCCGTGCTCATGCACAAACCCTCCCTGGTGCAGCGACCCGGCCCGGCATCCCTGCCGGGCGCTCTCCGGGTCGAACCTCCTGTGGTCGGTTCGACAATTCCCGGATCGCCCACGCAGCTGACTTAGGTCCCACGTTTCGGATCTTCGGTGCCGTGCTCATGCTGCCATCTCCAGCAATTGCGGATACAACGCCTGCATGAATACGCGGCATAGCGCTTCCATCCCCGCTTGATCCTCATGATCGAAGCGCTCGATCGACGGCGAATCCACATCCCATACACCAATCAATCGATCGCCGGCGTGCAGCGGCACTACAATCTCGGACCGTGACGCGACATCGCAAGCAATGTGGCCGGGAAACGCGTGCACGTCGGCAACCACTTGCGTGCGCCGCGTCACCGCCGCTGTGCCGCACACTCCCCGGCCCAACGCGATGCGCACGCAGGCTGGCTTGCCTTGAAAGGGTCCGACGACCAGCTCTGCACCATCGAAGAAATAGAAGCCAGCCCAATTCAGATCAGGCAGAGCGTGATAAATCAGCGCGGAGAAATTGGCGGCGAGTGCAGTGCGGTCAGGCTCGCCTGCGAGCAGCCCGCGTGCCTGCGCGACCAGGTCGGCATAGGCTTCGGACTTGCTGCCCGAGAGGGCGCGGGTTTCGAACATGGTCGCTATTCCGTCGGCATCGCGGCTCGGGCCGCGTAGGTGATTGGTCAGTGTACCAGCGCCGGCCATCCGCTAATCTTCCGGCTTCACCCGGTCCAAGGAGCGCAGCACGATGTCCAGTTCCGATGGGTTCCGTGAGCGTGGTATGCAGGTCACCCGCACCGAAACCTTCGTTGATGCGGCCTTTGCCTTCGCCGTCACCCTATTGATCATCAAACTGGAAAAGCTTCCGGCGTCCAGTGCCGAGCTGGTGGCCACGTTGAAGAACATTCCGGCATTTGCGCTGAGCTTCTTGTTTATGGCTGTGCACTGGAACGCACACCATCGCTGGAGCAGACGTTACGGCCTCGACGACACCAAGGCCACCGTGCTCAGTCTGCTGTTGGTGTTTCTGGTGCTGATTTATGTATTTCCACTGCGCATCCTGTTCAGCACGTTCTTTGGCTGGATCAGCCAGGGTTATCTGCCATCGGAGTTCCGCATCGATTCGATGTTCGATCTCAAAGTGACATTCGCCACCTATGCGGTCGCTGCGATCACCATGTCGCTGTGCATGAGTTGGCTCTACCAGCATGCCATCGGTCGTCGTGAGCAACTGCAACTCAGCGCCTATGAGTACTGGCTGAGTCGCGTGCATCTGAATGTCTGGCGCGGTCAGGCTTTGGTCGCCATGTTGTCATTGTTGGCGGCGTTGTGCCTGCGCGATCACTGGTCACCGGCTTGGGCTGCGCTACCGGGTGCGGTTTATTTTCTGAGTATGGCCAATGCGCCGCTTGCCGTGCGCTTGGCGGGCAAGGAGCCAGCAAAGTGAATACAACGCGCGCGCAATCGGCGTTTATCACTGGCACTGATACCGGCGTTGGCAAGACCAGGATCACCTGTGCGTTGCTGCTGGCGGCACGGCGGCGACCGCTCAAGACTTTCGGCATGAAGCCGGTGGCCAGCGGCAGCACACTGAAGGATGGCGAGTGGCACAACGAAGACGCCGACCTGCTGCGAAGCTATTCGTCGACACCGGCTCCGGATCTGGCCTTGATCAATCCGTATGCGCTGCAACAGCCGATCGCGCCGCAACTCGCCGCTCGTCACGACGGGATTGAAATCGAACTGGAACGCCTGCAGGCGGCGCACCAAGTGCTGTCCTACGCCGCCAACCTGGTGCTGGTCGAAGGCGTTGGCGGCTGGGCGGTGCCCTTTTCAAAAAATGCGATGCAGGCGCATCTGGTGCGCGCGCTCAATCTTCCAGTAATCTTGGTTGTGGGAGTTCGCCTTGGCTGCATCAATCACGCGTTGATCAGTGCGCAGGCGATCGCGGCAGATGGCTGCAAGCTGATCGGCTGGATTGCCAATCGCATCGACCCGGCGGTGGCCTGTATCGACGAAGTGATCGCCAGTATCTGCGAGGAACTTGAAGCGCCGCTGCTCGCCGACGTGCCACATGGGCTGAGCGTTGACAAGATGGCTGCGATTGTCGATCCGGTTCTTGATGCGGTCCTGGTGTCTGTGTAGGGTGGGGCTTGCTGCGCTGCCCTTGCGCTTTTCGACCAAAAACATAGCTGCGGAGCGAGCCCCGCTACGTCCGACAAGGCAGACGCGGGGTCGCCAACCCTGCCCTATGACCAAAGCGACTCCGGTGGGACAATCCCGGCTTAGCCCCGATGAGTGACCCCCGTGACGACAGCCAGCGCACCCAACGATAGCGCCCGCCTGCCCAGGCAGATTCCGTACATCATCGGCAACGAGGGTTGCGAACGTTTCAGCTTCTACGGGATGCGCAATATCCTGACCATGTTTCTGGTCAGCTCGTTGCTGATGCACCTGCCCGAAGCCGAGCGCGCGGGCGAAGCCAAACATATTTTCCACACCTTCATGATTGGCGTGTATTTCTTTCCACTGCTCGGCGGTTATCTCGCCGACCGCTACTTCGGCAAGTTCAACACGATTCTCTGGTTCAGCTTGATCTACAGTCTCGGCCAGGGATTTTTGGCGTTCTTTCCCGACAACCGCATGGGCTTCTTCACTGGCCTAGCCTTGATCGCGTTCGGCTCGGGCGGCATCAAACCGCTGGTGGCTTCGTTCGTTGGCGACCAGTTCACCCAAGCCAACAAACATCTCGCCAAGATCGTCTTCGACGCGTTCTACTGGATTATCAACTTTGGTTCGCTGTTCGCGTCGGCGCTGATGCCGTTCTTCTTGAAGCAGTACGGCCCAAGCGTTGCCTTCGGCATTCCCGGAGTGCTGATGCTGGTCGCAACCCTGGTGCTATGGATCGGCCGCAAGCGATACGTCATGGTGCCGCCGACGACCTCGGATCCGCATTCGTTTGCCAAAGTGGTTCGCACGGCATTGACGACGCGCGTTGACGGCCAGGCGCCCATGGGTCGGGTGATTGCAATACTCGGCTCGCTGTTGGCCATTGCAGCGCTGGCCTTGATTCCCGTTGCCGGGGTAGTGATAGCCGTGTGCTCGGCGCTGGTGCTGTTCCTCGTCGGCGTCGGCGGCGGCGCCTGGATTCAACTGGAGCGAGCGCGCGGAAAACATCCCGATACAGCGGTCGACGGCGTTCGCGCGGTACTGCGTATTCTGATCGTATTCGCGCTGGTCACGCCGTTCTGGTCACTGTTTGATCAGAAAGCCTCGACCTGGATCCTACAGGGCAATCTGATGAGCATTCCCGACTGGCTGCCGAGCTGGCTCAATCAACCATCGCAGATGCAATTGCTGAATCCGTTGATGGTGATGATCCTGATTCCGTTCAACAACCTGGTGCTGTATCCCGCGCTGCGGCGCGCCGGTATCGAGCCCACGGCGTTGCGGCGCATGACCGTGGGTATTGTCTTCAGCGCGCTGGCCTGGATCGTGGTGGGATCCCTGCAGATCGTGATTGATGGCGGCAATCCCATTTCGCTGATGTGGCAGACACTGCCGTATGCCCTGCTCACCTTTGGTGAGGTGCTGGTATCGGCCACCGGATTGGAATTTGCCTATAGCCAGGCACCCGGCGCGATGAAGGGCGTGATCATGAGCTTCTGGTACCTGAGCACCACCGTCGGCAATCTGTGGGTGCTGCTGTCCAACGCAGCGGTGCGCAATGATGCCGTGATCGGTTCGATCGCCAGGACCGGCTTCAGCGAAGCGGCATTCCTGATGTTCTTCTTTGCCGGCTTTGCCTTGCTGGCAGCACTGGCCTTTGGCCTGTACGCCAGGCGCTATCGCGAAGTAGACAACTATCGCGCCGCGTAACCGCTTTTGTAGGAGCTGCGATTTCAGTCGCGAAGCTCTTCGTCCCAGGGCACGAGCAAGAGCATCGCGACTGAAGTCGCTCCCACATTTTTTGTTTACGGCAGATAGTCTTTCATTCGATACCACAACATCGCCAACACCAGAGCTGGGGTGCGCATGATCTTGCCACCCGGGAAATTGTGGTGCGGAATGCGCTCGAACACATCCAGTCGCGTACATTGCCCATGAATGGCTTCGGCAATCACGCGTGCCGCCAGTCCGGTGGTGGCAATGCCATGGCCGGAAAATCCCTGGGCAAAGTACAAGTTCGGTCGCAGTCTTCCCCAATGCGGTGCGCGATTCATCGTGATATCGACGTAGCCACCCCAGACATAGTCGAGTTTCACATCGCCCAGTTGCGGAAATACCTGCACCATGCGCTGACGCATGCGCGCGCCCAATCCGGGCGGCGGTAGCCGCGAGTAGCTGACGCGACCGCCGAACAGCATGCGATGGTCGCTGCTGAGTCGAAAATAATCGAGCACGAAGTTGATATCAGCGACCGCCATGTCATTGCGAATCAGTTCGCGCGCACGCGCCGCGCCGAGAGGCTCGGTGGCGCATATATAGGTGCCGACGGGCATGATTTTCGCCTCCAGCTGCGGCACCAGGTCGGCCAGCCAGGCGTTGCCGCCAAGCACTCCGAAGCGCGCCGTTACCTGTCCGGCCATGGTCTTGAACACCACCGGATCAGTTTGTTCGATGGCAACCACGCGGCTGTTTTCGAAGATGCGCACGCCGAGCTTCAGCGCCGCACGAGCCAAACCCAGTGTGTATTCGAGGGGGTGCAGATGGCCGCTACGCGGATCAAACAGCAGTGCGCGATAGCGTTCGGTCGCCAGCTGCTGTTGCAACCGTGCGCGATCCCAGATCTCGGTAGCGGTGTAGCCGTAAGTGTTTTCCAGATCGTGCTGCCACGCCTTCAGCTCGTCCACCTGGCGCGGCCTGACAGCTGCATGTGCATGGCCCATGCGCAAATCGCAGTCGATGCCATAGGCCGCGATCCGCTGCTGGATCAGGTCCACGCCCTCGACCGACCAGTCGAACAGCCGGCGCGCATCATCACGCCCGAGCAGGCTGGCAATCTTCGAGATATCGCAGCCATAACCGAAGATCATCTGACCGCCGCTGCGCCCCGACGCACCCCAGCCCACTCGATGCGCTTCCAGCACGATGACGCGGTAACCGCGTTCGGCCAGTTCGATCGCTGCGGACAGTCCGGTCATCCCGGCGCCGAGGATCACCACATCGGCGCGCTCGTCACCGCGCAGCTGTGGCAGCGACGCAAACGCGCTGGCCCCCGCCGCGTACCACGAGGGCGCGTGCTCAACCGCTTGAGCTTGCGTAGCTGTGCTCTTGACGCTATCGGCTGTCACGCCCATCACACCGTTCGCAGATACCAGTCGTATTCCAGCGTTGTCACTTCGCGATAGAAGCTGCGCATCTCCTTCAGCTTTTGCTGACCGTAGATGTGCCGAAACCCGGCGCCGAAGTTGGCCGCGACAAACTCGCTGGCCATGAAGTCAGTGATGGTGTCGCGCCAGAACAGCGTGCGTGGCTCGATTTGCTCGTAGGCGTTGCCGACAATCGGCGGGCCAGGATCGCCCTGGGTTTCCAGTCCATGCAGAATGCCGGCGAGCACTGCCGCGGTTACCAGATACGGGTTGGCGTCGGCGCCGGCGATGCGGTGCTCGATGCGCATATTGGCTGGATCGCTATGCGGAATGCGCATGGCCACGGTGCGGTTGTTGAAGCCCCAGCAATCATTCAATGGCACGAACGCATTCAACACAAATCGTCGGTAGCTGTTGGCGTGCGGCGCGAACATCAGCATGCAGTCCTTGGAAGCGGATTGCAGACCGGCAATGCCATGGCGCATTGCATCTGCCGGTGCCTCGGGTGTACCAGCAAAAATGTTACGTCCGTTCCTGTCGAGCACGCTGACGTGGATATGCAGCCCATTGCCCGCCTGATCGACGAAGGGCTTGGCCATGAAGCTGGCGATCATGTCCTGTTTGCCGGCGATCGCCTTGATCGCGCGTTTGAGATAGATCGCATCGTCACAGGCGAGCAGTGCGTCCTTGCGATGCTTCAGGTTGATCTCAAACTGGCCGGGTGCGTATTCCGCTACTGCGGTATCGGCGGGAATGTTTTGCGCGCGACACGCATCGGCAACCACATCGGTGAAGCCCTGATAGTCGTTCAGGTCTTCCATGTAATAGACCTGCGTGGTGCGATTACGCTCGCGCGTTTTCGGATTGATCGACGTCTGCGCACGGCCATCCACGGTCAGCTGCGCATCGAGCAGATAGAACTCCAGCTCCACCGCGACCACTGGCGTCAAACCTCGTTCGGCAAATCGATCGAGCACGCGCTTGAGCACTTCGCGCGGATTCGCCGTAAACGCACCGCCGTTTGCATCTTCCATGCTCAACAACAGCTGCGCCATCGGTTTGGATTGCCATGGCACCACGCGCAGGCTGCCAGCAACCGGTCGGCAAATGCGGTCCTCGTCACCAATTTCGTAGCCCAGCCCGGTTTCCTCTACGGTATTGCCGGTGATGTCGGTCGCAATCAGCG
>JANMSL010000805.1:0-2039 GCA_031389245.1 Lysobacterales bacterium
CAAACGGCGCGGGGGTTCCGCGCCGTTGAATCGGGCCAGTTTGGTTACTCGATCAGTCTTTCTCGCCGTGCGCAAGAATGCTGCGGCTGCGGCTGTACAGGAAATAGACGGCCAAACCGATGACTGCCCAGATCAGGAATAGCTTGATCGTGTACCAGCCCAGACTGATGAACAGCAGGGCGCAGCCGAAGATTGCCACCGGGCCGACAATCCAGATCAGCGGTGCACGGAACGGTCGAATACGGTTGGGCTCCAGGCGACGCAGCATCAACACACCGATGGCCACGACGAAGAACGCGAACAGCGTTCCCGAGTTCGAAATATCGGCGAGCATGTCCACTGGAAATACCGCGGCAAACAGCGACACGGCGATGCCGGTGACCAGCGTTACTTTGTGTGGGGTGTGGTAACGCTCGTGAATCGCAGAAAACATTTTCGGCATGAGGCCATCGCGCGACATGGTGAACAGGATGCGTGTCTGGCCGTAAATCATCATCAGAATCACCGATGGCAGGGCGACGATCGCGGCGATGCCGACCCAGTTGCCCACCTGCGGGTAACCAAGGTTACGCAGCACAAACGCCAGCGGTTCCTTGGACTGCGAGAGCGGGCCACCGGGCTGTGCGCCGGTAGTGCCGATCGCTGCATAGGAAACCAACAGATAGAACACCGTGCAAATGCCCAAAGAGGCAATCAGGCCGATCGGGATATTGCGATTCGGATTCTTGGTTTCTTCGGCGGCGGTGGACACCGCATCGAAGCCGACGTAGGCAAAAAAGATGGAAGCGGCGGCGCCCAACACGCCCACTCCGGACAACGGCGTACCCCAGCCGTTCGGCAGCATGGGCTCAAAATTGGCGGATTGCACAGCAGGCAGAGCGATCGCAATGAAGACAGTCAACGCCGCGACTTTAACCAGCACCAGCACCGCGGTCACCTTGGCACTCTTGGATGTTCCGATAACCAGCAGCCAGGTAACCAGCAGTGCGATCAGGAACGCGATCAGGTTGAATCCGCCCTTGGCGATGGAGCCATCGGCCAAGGTGATCGTGTCCGCGGGGCCTGCGGTCAGCGCTATTGGCAGCCCGTAGCCGATTTCGCGCAGAAATCCATTCGCGTAACCTGACCATCCCACCGCTACAGCGCCTGCCGCAACCGCGTATTCGAGGATCAACGCCCAACCCACCATCCAGGCGATCAGTTCGCCGAGCACAGCGTAGGAATAGGTGTAGGCAGAACCCGCCACCGGCACCATCGCAGCGATCTCTGCATAAATCAGTGCGGTCATCGCACAGACCACGCCAGCGATGATGAAGGAATACATCATGCCCGGCCCGGCCTTGTTGGCCGCCACGGCTGTCAGCACGAAGATGCCGGTGCCGATAATGGCGCCGATGCCGAGCATGGTCAGGTCAAAGGCACCGAGTTGGCGCTTCAGTCCCTTCTTTTCCGCCGCAGCTAGGATCTGGTCCAGCGGTTTGACGCGGTCAAAAATCATTCGGTTCTCCCCAGGGTGATCGTGTCTGACCGCGAACGTGACTTTGCGTTGCGGGCTGTTGTGATTGCGATTTCAGCGGGATGCCGTTCAAGCCCGGGCGCATTGCCCAGGCTCGACCGACACGAGGCACCCGCTAAGATACGCGACGCTGCCGGGAGCGGCAAGCGGCCGCCAAATTGGATGAGTCAGGGGAGTAGTGCCCAGGATGCGTGCAATTAAGCGGGAACGAGCGGTTTCCTGAACCTTGCAATTCTCTGTCCCGACATCGGAACGGGCGGCGATCCAGCTTGCACACCCGCGCTTTCACATTGTTCCTCAGGTTCGTCGTCCAGTGCGGCAGGAGTGGTAAATGGCACATCAGCAATTGCTGGAGCTGTTGCAACGGTTTGGTATGCGAGACGAACAGGACAGCGCCGCTGCCCGCCTGTTTGAGTCGTTCGTTCGAGAACACAGCGACTGCGCCCGGCGTGAATTGCAGATTGGGCACTTGACTGGTTCGGCGTGGCTGGTCAGCGCCGATTGCGCGCGTATTCTGCTCACC
>JANMSL010000814.1:0-3132 GCA_031389245.1 Lysobacterales bacterium
CGATACCACCAGCAATTCACGCACGCCGCTCTTGACCAGCTTCTCTGCCTCAATCAACACTTCATCTACCGGCCGCGAAACCAGATCGCCGCGCATGGAAGGAATAATGCAGAACGTGCAACGGTGATTGCAGCCTTCTGATATTTTCAGATAGGCATAGTGGCGCGGCGTCAGTTTTATGCCCTGTGGCGGTAACAGATCGAAGAACGGATCGTGCTTGGGCGGTGCCTGGGCATGAACCGCATGCATGACACTTTGATAGTCCTGCGGCCCGGAGATCGACAGCACATCCGGATATTTTTCCTTGATCAGGGCCGCGCGCGCACCAAGGCAACCGGTAACAACAACCTTGCCGTTCTCGGCCATCGCCTCGCCGATCGCATTCAGTGATTCCTCGACTGCAGCATCGATAAAACCGCAGGTGTTGACCACCACCACATCGGCATCTTTGTAGGTCGGCACCACGGCGTAACCTTCCGCGCGCAGCTGGGTAAGAATCCGCTCGGAATCGACCAGAGCCTTCGGGCACCCCAGGCTGACAAATCCGACTTTTGGGTTGGCGCGCGACATGGGAAATCCTGGTTGCAAAATCGAAGGAATGGTTAACGCGCGGCGCAGTCGACCTACGTTGAAGCACAGATCGCGCCACGTTCAACCTGGCGCCACGACGCGCCTAAGAATCTCGGCAACCAATCAAGGGTCCACCCGGTGCGAGGACGTCGTCAAGGCAGCTGGGTATTTTACCCTGCATCGTCTGAACTTGCGCTGGGATGCACGACAATTCCCGACAGCCCTGTCTTTAAAGGTCGTCAGCGGACCGCGGCAACGCCAACGACGACTCTGTCGCAGTGCCGTCAGTACCCACCGCTTTCGAGTCTCGCCACCCGGTTCAGTCCGAAAACAACTGTTCCGGGCCGGTCCGGCGCTGGTGAGATCGTTAAAATGAGCGGCCATTCGCCACCGGACCCACCGTGAATTTTCTGTGTCTAGGACTACCCGTTTTGTTCTTGGCGGCCCACGCCAATTCGGGGGCGGCTCAGGAAGCTGGCGCGGTCCCGCAGAATGCTCGGGAAAACCCGCGTTCCCTGCTGTACCAGCTCGACCAGATGCGAGCTCTGGGCCTGGGCACCAATGGAGCGTTCGAAGCGCATTCGGCAATTGCGACCTGGCACCAGATGCACAGTGAATACGAACTGGCCGTACGTCAGTGGCGTCTGGCACTGATTGTGGCTGTGGCTGAGGGCAAGGCGCACCGCGAGATGTTTGCGCTGAACGCACTGGCGCTGAGTCAGATCGTGGCTGGAGACTATGATGCCGGTGGGGTGAGTGCCGAGAGGCTGCTCAAACTGGCGCGTGTACATCACGCCCCCGGCTACGAGAGCGAGGCACAAACTCGACTGGGCACAATTTCACGCCGCCGCGGTCGCCTTGACGACGCGCTGAACCACCACCAGAGCGCACTCAATGTCGGGCGCAAATTTGAACGGCCGGCGGCCATGGCTCAGGCGCTGACCAATTTGGGCACGGTCTATCGCGACATGGGACGTTACTCAGAGGCGCTGGATCGCCAGATGCAGGCGCTGGAACTGCGCAAGCAACTTGGTCCGGGCTATCGCGTCGATGTTCCCTATCGCAATATCGGGCTGCTCTATCGGGAGATCGAAGACAGTCAATCAGCGCGTGAGAATCTGCAACACGCCATCGCCGCGGCCAAGCTCGAATTTGATCCGTTTGCCTTGTCATCGGCGCTCGGCAGCTATGCCACCCTGCTTAACGATCTGGGCGAATGGGATCAGGCGCAGTCCCATGCCCAACGCGCGCTGGACACGGATCTGCCGCTGGGCAACAAACAAGCGACGGCGCTCGAGTATCTTGAACTGGCACGTTCGCAGCTCGGGCTACGGCGACTCGCAGATGCGTCCATGTATGTAAATAGAGCGCTGCGCCTCGGTGAGGAGATGAGCCAGGCCGACGTGATCGGCCGTGCGCTGCTGTATCGCGGCGACCTCCTCGCCGCCGAGGGTAATCCCGCCGCCGCCGAAAGCACCTATTCGCAATCGGTCGAGCACCTGACCCGTGCCCAGCTCAAGCCGCAGTTGCACGCGGCATACCTTGCGATCGAGCGCCTGCTCGAACGTCGCGGCGCGTTGAGCGAAGCCTTGCTGTATTCGCGGCAGCGCGCAGCACTGCGAGAGGAACTGCTCGGCCTGACCTCGGCGCGCCGGCTGGCGATCCTTGAACTGAAGCAGGAGCGCGAGCGCACCGACCGCCAGATGGAAATTCTGCGCATGGACAATCAGGTTCAGGAGCTGGGGCTGCGTACCGAAAGCCTGCGCCAACGCATCGCCATCGGCGCACTGATCGCACTGCTCAGCATGGTCGGCTTTCTGTTCTGGCGTTTGAATGAAGTGCGCCGGCTCAACGCCGAGTTGGCGAGCAAGAACAACGCCATCTCGTCCCAGGACACGGCACTGCGCGCAGTGAACGCGCGCCTGAGCGCGCAAGCAAGCGAGCTCTACCATGCCGCCACCGTCGATCCGCTGACCCAGGTATTCAATCGCGGCCATTTGATGCAGATGCTCAGCGAAATGTTCGACCTATCGGTGAAGACCGGCCGCGAGATGACCCTGCTGCTGATCGATCTGGACCGGTTCAAACCGGTCAATGACAACTATGGTCACCAGTTCGGCGATCGAGTGCTCACCGCGGCAGTAGCTGTGTTTCGAGAAGAGCTGCGCGAGAACGAGTTGCTTGGCCGTTACGGCGGTGAGGAATTCATCGTCGGCCTGCTCGGGCATGAAGAAGATCAGGCTCTGGGAATTGCCGAACGCCTGCGCCTGAAATTGCAGCAACGCATGAGTGCACTGGACGGGCGCCGACTGGACATCACCACCAGCATTGGCGTGGCGCGTGTCGGCCAGTTGCGCCAGCCATCGGTGAGCGCATTGATTTCCGCAGCCGATGACGCGCTCTACAGCGCCAAGCGCCTGGGTCGCAATCGGGTTGAACGTTTCGCCACGATGGCGCCGGGTGGTTTTGACCCGCGGTGAAAGGTGCAAGGGCGGCTGCGTGGGAGCGGTGTTTGTGGGAGCGGCGTGAGCCGCGATTGTCGGGCGTGCCGGGAAATCGCGG
>JANMSL010000078.1:0-3936 GCA_031389245.1 Lysobacterales bacterium
CCCTGCTGCCGTTCGGCGACGATGGCTTCGCGTCGCAACGCTTCGGCGAAACGTTGGGCTGAACCGGGCGCATGATCGAAGAACAGTGATGGTTCGGTTGTCTCCAGCTCCAAAACGCAGGGCCTGCCATCGTGCAAGCGCAACAGGTCAATGCGCATGTACAGCAGAGGACACATTGCTGCGAATCGGGAGTCCCTTGCGATGACCGCGACCACTTGTTCGGCCAACGCCAGCTCCACGGTATCTGCGATCCGCGCCGCGATTTGCTCGGGCGCGAAAAGCGCGCTGGTGGGACTGGCCGCGCGACTCAGTAGCGGGCCTTTGCGAATGGCGTGGCTGAACACGCCGTCAAGAAAAATCAACGCGGTTTCGCCGTCAGCATCGACTCGATCCAGGTAGGGTTGCAGCAACACGCTGCGGCCTTGATCGAGCAGTCGTTGCAGATGCGTCAGCGCCATCGCCTGGTCATCGCGGTGAAAGCGCGCCGCGTCTTTGGAACCCGCGCCGATGCAGGGCTTGACGACGAACTCCTGAAAGTCGATACCTTGGAGCTGATCGCTGTGCCCGTCAAGGAAAGACTCGAGCGACTGCACCGCGTTTATCCCCGGCAGCATGAACACGCTGGGCACGGTCGTCACACCCTCGCGCTGCAGATCCTGCAGATAATGCTTGTCGATGTTCCAGCGCAGCAACGCCAGCGGATTGAGCAGTTGTGATTGTGCTGCAACGCGCTCGACCCAAGCCAGAAACTCGGTCAGACGCGTTACGTAGTCCCAGGTGGAACGCAGCACGACCATGCCGAAACGCGACCAGTCGATCTTGGCATCGTCCCAACAGACGATCTCATGCGCGATATCGGCCTCTTCAAGCGCCTGCGACAGCGGTGGCAAGTCTTCGTCGAGGTCGCGTGCGACTTTGGCGGTAACCAGGGCAATGGGTTTCATGCGCTTCCTTGCGGTGAGGTTGGGCGAGCATTGGTCCAGCGATTTGTGCCGACGGGAACACGCTGCGCCGGCGCGCAATCGTGTTTAGAGATTCTGGTAGTTGGGTCCGGCGCCGCCTTCTGGCGTCACCCAGTCGATGATCTGGTACGGGTCCTTGATGTCGCAGGTCTTGCAGTGCACGCAGTTGGCCGCATTGATCTGCAGCCGACGTTCGGCGCCATTACCGACCATTTCATAGACGCCGGCAGGACAGAAGCGGGTGCAGGGATTGTCGTATTCAGTAGCACAGCGGCCGACGCAGATGCTGGTGTCGCTGACGCGCAGATGCACTGGCTGGTCTTCTTCGTGCTGGGTGCTGGCATAAAATACCGACGCCAGCCGATCGCGCGGTGGCAGCGTTTTCTCGGTGATGAAATCGCGCCGCGGCGATTCGTATTCGGTGATTTTTCGAGTCTGCGCATGGTCGGCGTGATTATGCAGCGTCCACGGCGAGCGACCGCCGCTGATGGTTTCCCAAGCGGAGTTGATCAACCCTAGCCACAAGCCCTTGTGGAAGCCCGGCTTGAAATTGCGCACTTTCTTCAGCTCGGCCATGACCACAGACCCACGCAAGGCCGCGTCCCAGCCGTTGCTGCTCATGTGTTCAGCAACGTGCTTGGCGGCAAGCATGCCGCCGCGAATGGCCTGGTGGGTGCCCTTGATCTTCGGCAAATTCAAGGTGCCGGCACAGTCGCCGATCAGCAGGGCACCGGGCATTTCGCAATTGGGCAATGACTGGTAGCCGCCCGAAGCGATCGCGCGTGCGCCGTAAGACAGCACGCTGCCACCCTCAAGCAGCGGTTTGATCTTGGGGTGATGTTTAAGCTGCTGGAACAGCTCAAATGGCGACAACCGGCTATCACGATAATCGAGACCCGCAACGTAACCTACGGCGACGCGGTCCTGGTCGAGGTGATACAGAAAAAATCCACCATAGGTTGCGTTGTCGGCGGGCCAGCCGAGTCCATGCACGATCTTGCCCGGTTTCACCCGTCCTGGCGGCAGCTGCCAAAGTTCCTTGATGCCGATCGAATAGGTTTGCGGGTCGCAATGTGCGTCGAGTTTGAAGCGGTCGACCAAGCGCTTGGTCAAGTGTCCGCGCGCACCTTCCGCCAACACGGTTACCTTGGCGCGAATATCGATGCCCTGTGCGTAGCCCGGTTTGCGCGTGCCGTCCTTGGCCACACCCATATCGCCAATGCGCACGCCAATCACTGCGCCGCTGTCGTCGTGCAAGGTTTCTGCCGCGGCAAAACCCGGATAGATCTCAACGCCCAGCGTCTCCGCCTGGGGTGCCATCCACGCACACATTGCGCCTAATGACACGATAAAATTACCGTGATTGGACAGCTGGGGTGGGGTTGGCAGCTTCATGCCGCCGGACTTGGACAGCCACCACATCTCATCTTCGGCTGCCGCGACGCAGATGGGCGGCGGGCTTTCGCGCCAACCAGGCAGCAGTTCGTCGAGCGGTCCTGGCTCGATAACCGCGCCTGACAAAACGTGCGCGCCCACCGTTGATGCCTTCTCGATCACACAAACGCCGAGATCCGGTTTCATTTGCTTGAGCCTGATCGCCATCGCGAGCCCGGCTGGGCCGGCGCCGACGATGACGACGTCGTACTCCATCACATCGCGTTCACTCATCGAAATCTCCCAGGGTCGGCGCTTCGGATTATCGGGGGTAGTGTCTGGAATCGGCAATCCGGATGATTCGCGACGATTGTTTGACAACGATTGGCGGGGTTCTTGCTAGCATTCAGCTAGGTTTGCGCATACTCAATGGGTTGAGTGTCGGGAACAGGGCGCCGGTAACGCGTGTTTGATCGCAGTGCGATTGCACCGGGAATGAAGTGGCGCCCACCCGTCGCGGTCACCGGGATGATTGGGTGAGCCAGGGCTCACCTTGGTTTATCGTTGAACAGCATTGGCACCGCTGCGCAGGCCAGGCCATCACGCCGCTCATGCGGCTCGGGAGTCGTCATGTTTGACCTGCTCATCAGAAACTCTTTGGCCGCACACCGCCAGATCGCGCTCAGGTGCTTGCTGGCGATGTTGCTGTTGGCGGCCGCATCCGGCTTGGCGGCACAAGTTGTGTATACGTACGACAACACCGCGGCTGGCGCCATTCCAGAGATCGCGGCCTGCCCGACAGCGAGCTCGCTGGAGCGAACTTTGGTCGTGACGGACGCGTTTACCGTCGGCGATATCGCGCTTGGCGTCGATCTGACCCATACCGACCGTGGCCAAGTGCGTATCCAACTCGTGGCACCGGACGGCGCAGTATTCACCGCCGTGCCGGGCACAAGTGCCGATCCGGATGACGACTACCGCATCATGCTGTCTTCCAACCCCGAAGGCGTGCTCGACGATGGCGATGCCGACCCGGTTGCAAATTCTTTTTTCCGTCGCCTGGTAAACATAGCCGGAATCAATTTTTATGCGGGCACTTCGGCCGGGACCTGGCGTGTGCGCGTGTGCGATCTGAATATCGCCGGTGCGGCGGGAACGCTCAATCGGGTGCGTTTGGTGCTGCGCGATACCGCCGGTACTGCACCGTCTGCGTGTGGCAGCAACCTGACTTTCGACTGGGGCGCCAATGGCGCGCTCGTCCCGTTTGTCAGTTTCACCACCGGCGGCGTGACCTTGACGCAAACGGCAACCAGTGGTGAAGCCCCGGCCGATGTCGCAGCCGACCCCAGTTTTATTACGCGCACTACGACCAATGGCAACCACACTGGCTACTACTCGTTTCACTTTGATACCAGTGGCGACTCGGAGCTCTCCACGGAGAGTGCGACCTTTACCTTTTCGGAAGCGGCAACGTGGCTTACCTTCACCCTCTTGGACGTTGACCGCACGCCCCCTGGCGGCGGTTGGGAGGACTACATCCGGGTCGAGGGCTTTGATGACTTCGGCGTATCCGTTCCCAAGCAGATGACCTTGCTCGGCG
>JANMSL010000106.1:0-3980 GCA_031389245.1 Lysobacterales bacterium
CGCAGCTCGATCATTTCGACCAGCATGTCGTCGATCGACTTGCCCGAAATCACTAGGCCGTGATCCTCAAGCACCTGTCGATAGCGATTGTTGAATTCGTAACGGTGGCGGTGACGCTCGACGATCACGTCCTTGCCATACAGCTCGCGCGCCAGTGAACCGGCTTTCAGCCTGCATTCCTGCGCGCCCAGGCGCATGGTGCCGCCCTTGTCCGAGGTGTCATCGCGTTTCTCGGTATCGCCGGCACTGGTGGTCCACTCGGTGATCAGCGCGATCACCGGATGCGGAGATTGCTTGTCATTTTCGGTACTGTTGGCACCGGCGAGTCCACAAACATTGCGCGCGAACTCCACCACCGCGGCATGCAACCCGTAGCAAATTCCGAAGTAGGGAATGCGCCGCATGCGGGCAAATTTCGCCGCCAGCACCTTGCCTTCGAAACCGCGTTGCCCAAAGCCGCCCGGCACCAGGATCGCATCCATGCCTTCCATTGATGCGGTACCTTCAGACTCGATCGCATCGGATTCCAGCCAGTGCAGGTTGACGCCGATCTTCTGTGCGATACCACCGTGACGCAGGGCTTCGCCTAAAGACTTGTAGGCATCCTTGTGCTCGACGTACTTGCCGACAATGGCAATGTTGACGCTTTCGGTAGGCTTCTCGACCGCTTCGACGGTGCGCTTCCAGTCGCTCAAATCGGCCGGGCCAGCGTTCAACTTCAGCTGCTCGATCACGATCGTGTCGAGACCTTGTTCATGCAGCCAGAGCGGTATTCCGTAAATTGATTTCAGATCCATCGCCGAGATCACCGCATTCACCGGAACGTTGGTGAACATGGCGATCTTGCGGCGTTCCTCGATGGGTAGCGGATCTTCGCAGCGGCACAGCAAGATGTCAGCCTGGATTCCGATGTTGCGCAACTCTTTCACCGAGTGCTGCGTCGGCTTGGTCTTGATCTCGCCAGCGGCTTTGATAAACGGAACCAGCGTGAGGTGCATGAACAACGTCTTGTCCGCACCGCGCTCGATTCGCAGCTGTCGAATCGCCTCGAGAAACGGCTGCGATTCGATATCACCGACGGTACCGCCAACCTCGACCAGCGCGACATCGAATCCATCGGTCGCGACATCAATGCAGCGCTTGATTTCGTCGGTAATGTGGGGAATCACTTGCACGGTGGCGCCCAGATAGTCGCCGCGACGCTCCTTGCGGATGACGGAATCATAGATCTGGCCGGTGGTGATCGCGTTCTTGCGTGTCAGTCGAGTGCTGACGAAGCGCTCGTAGTGACCCAGATCGAGGTCGGTTTCGGCACCGTCATCGAGCACATAGACTTCGCCGTGTTGATACGGGCTCATCGTTCCCGGATCAACATTGATGTACGGATCGAGCTTCATCATCGTGACTTTCAAGCCACGCGCTTCAAGGATGGCGCCCAGCGAGGCCGAGGCAATGCCTTTGCCAAGCGAAGACACCACGCCTCCGGTAACAAAAATCAGGGCGGTCATGGGACGGCAACCTGTGGCTGGAAAGACACATTTTACCCGAAGGAGAGGATTTGCGGTCCGCGCTTGAGTTTGTGCCACGAGACCGCCATTCTGTAAGGCTGATTCGTCCTGTTGAGCGCCCGAATGACCACCCGTTACAACGCCGCCGATATTGAAGTGCTGTCAGGCCTGGAGCCGGTCAAACGCCGCCCGGGCATGTACACCGACACCTCGCGGCCCAATCATCTGGCGCAGGAAGTCATTGACAACTCGGTCGACGAAGCGCTGGCGGGCCATGCGCGCTCGTTGGATGTGACCTTGTTTGAGGACGGCTCGGTCGAAGTGGTCGACGACGGTCGTGGGATGCCGGTCGATATCCACCCCGAGGAAGGTGTGCCTGGCGTCGAGTTGATTCTGACCCGGCTGCATGCGGGTGGCAAATTTTCCGGCAACAACTATCAGTTCTCTGGCGGTTTGCACGGTGTTGGCGTTTCCGTGGTCAATGCACTTTCCATCAAAGTGGAAGTGGTGATCAAACGCGATGGCCAGCAATACCAGATGGATTTCAGGAATGGCGATCGCGCAACACCATTGCAGGTGATTGGCACTGCACCCAAGAAGCAGACCGGAACCCGTCTGCGCTTCTGGCCCGATCCGAAATACTTCGACTCAGCCAAGATCTCACTGCCGCGACTCAAGCATGTATTGCGCGCCAAGGCCGTGCTGTGCCCAGGCCTGCGCGTCAGCCTTTTTGATGAGGCTTCGGCTGAGCGCAGCGACTGGTACTACGAAGATGGGCTGAGCGACTATTTACGCGGCATGCTCAGCGCTCGTGAGATGTTGCCCCCGGACTTGTTCGTCGCCAGTCTGCAGCGCGAGAAGGACGCGATGGATGTAGCGCTGACCTGGACCGTCGATGGCGAACTGGTGCAGGAAAGCTATGTCAATCTCATCCCTACCGCCCAGGGCGGCACCCATGTCAACGGACTGCGCACCGGCATCACCAACGCGTTGCGCGAATTCTGCGACTTCCGCAGTCTGCTACCGCGCGGGGTAAAATTGGCGCCGGAAGACGTCTGGGATCGCGTTAATTATGTATTGAGTTACAAGACCGGAGATCCTCAGTTTTCCGGTCAGACCAAGGAGCGACTGAGTTCACGCGGCGCTGCGCCCTTCGTCGAGTCGGCTGCACACGATGCATTTTCGCTGTACTTGAATCAGCACACGGACATGGGCGAACGCATCGCACAGATCGCCATCGAACGGGCGCAAGTGCGGTTGAAGCAGGAAAAGATCGTAGTCCGCAAGAAAATCACCCAAGGCCCCGCGCTGCCCGGAAAACTGGCCGACTGCGCCAGCACCGACCTGTCGCGTACCGAGTTGTTTCTGGTCGAAGGCGATTCCGCCGGTGGTTCCGCCAAGCAGGCGCGCGACAAGGACTTCCAGGCCATCCTGCCGTTGCGCGGAAAGATTCTGAACACCTGGGAAGTGGAGTCGAACGGAGTACTCGCCTCAACCGAGGTGCACGACCTGGCCGTGGCCATCGGCTGCGATCCAGGTCACGACAAGATAGACGGACTGCGCTATGGAAAAGTAGTGATTCTGGCCGACGCCGATTCTGACGGACTCCATATTGCTACGCTGCTGTGCGCGCTGTTCGTCAGACATTTTCCGGCCCTGGTGCGCGCCGGCCACGTGTTCGTTGCCATGCCGCCACTGTTCCGTGTCGACTGTGGCAAGCAGGTGTTTTATGCGCTGGATGAAAGCGAGAAACGCAGCATACTGGACCGCATCGAGCGCGAGAAAATCAAGGGGGCGATCAGTGTCACGCGCTTCAAGGGATTGGGCGAAATGAACCCGTCGCAACTGCGCGAATCAACGGTGCATCCGGATACACGCCGACTGGTGCAACTCAATGTTGAGGATGCGGTAGCCACGCACAAGATGATGGACATGTTGCTCTCCAAGAAACGCGCCGGTGACCGCAAGGACTGGCTGGAGACCAAAGGCGACCTGGCCAGTATCGAGGTGTAGCGATAATTATTTGGGCAATTGCCCGCTACGCGCAGCCGGTGGCAGCGGCCCCGTCGGCGCTCACAAACACGCCAGCAGCAGCTCGCGCAACATGGGCTGCAACTCTGCGGCACGTTCAGGCAGATATTCGAAACTGTCCTCGTCCATGTAGTTGCACTGCGCAATCTCCAACTGCACGGTGTTGACCCCATGCTCGCGATCAGCGTAGTGACGCGTGATATAGCCGCCCTTGAAACGGCCGTTCAGCGCATGCGTGTAGCGTGATTGCGATTGCAGAATCGCGGCCAGTCTCGACTGAAGTTCGAAGTCACAGCTGGCGCCTTGTGCAGTGCCCAGATTCAAATCCGGCAAGCGTCCGTCAAACAGCATGGGCACATGGCTGCGGATTGAGTGTCCTTCCCACACCACCACGCGCCCGTGCCGTGCTCGCAGCCGCCCGATTTCGGCGGTCAACGCCTC
>JANMSL010000117.1:0-9342 GCA_031389245.1 Lysobacterales bacterium
GCCAGGACCAACTGATTGGGCGGCGCCTGAAAACTCTTGCGCATGAACACGTAACCGGATGCGGCCAGCGCGAGCATTGCAACTACCACGCCGAGCAGTATTTTCTTGCGACGGGTCATCGGAGCCTCATCATGAAATGGATTGTTGGCAAGCCGCACTGCGTCCGATGCACGCGGGCATGGCGTCGATCGCTGTGGAATCTAGTCAGGTGAACCTGGAAGCGAAAGTGATTTCTGTCATCTGCACGACCTGCATAATGCAGCGCGCTCCGGCGCGTGGAAGCCGGGTATTTGGCTGGGTTTGCTCGCAGTTGGGTGACAGCTGCCCAGCCTAAATGAGTGGGCCCTCATTCAATCTCACCTAGCGCTAGAGTGCGCTCGCACTGGCTGCACAGGCATCTAAATTTGGAGCCGTTGGCGCGTGCTATCGTAAGTTCGCTCATAAAGGTCCGGCGCAACCGGCTTTACTTTGCACGAGGAAATGTATTGAAAATCGTCTGCCTCAGTTCGATCTCTGCATGGGTCATGGTTGCAAGTGCGTGCGTGGTGAGTGCTCAACAAACTGCACCGGTGCAGCCGGCCTGCTCCAATCGTCTGCAGGACAATTCGCAGTCAACTTTGCCAATCGCAACCGGCGAAGTCCGCTTGGGCTCGGAGCACGCGCAATCCCCGATTACGGCGGGATCCAGAATGACCGAATTTCTGCCCCCGACCGCGTCGATGGTCATCTGCCTTTCACCGATTTCGATGCTTGACTCATCGAATCCACCGCTTCAGCTTGGCGTGGATTTGCAAGCGAGCCGGGCGCAGTTTCTCGACTTGGCGCATCAGGCCCCTACTCTGGCAATGGCGCTTCTCTTGCTTGCAGTTGAAGATTATCGCGTGCCAGATCAGGACCAGCGTTA
Source organism: Lysobacterales bacterium (assembly GCA_031389245.1). Taxonomy (GTDB): domain Bacteria; phylum Pseudomonadota; class Gammaproteobacteria; order Xanthomonadales; family Ahniellaceae; genus 0-14-3-00-62-12. Next base: position 905 of record JANMSL010000117.1, read on the forward strand.
CCACTACAGCTTGATGCCTTTCTTGCCAAGCGATGCTTTCGTGCGGGCCGCATTCGATGGCAAGGAAGAAAGTACGTTGCGCTTGCTTTCCGGTGAATGGCTGCCTTCTGAAGCGTTGTTGATGCTGGAGTCGCGCGCGGCTGTCCAGATTGACGAAAGCGTTGAGCTGAGACTATCTGCACGAACAGTAACCGGCGCAGACCATTCGACCATCGCGCCATTGCAACAGGGGGTCATCCGGCTTGAGCGATCGAGCCACGATCCATTACCGGTCCAGTACTCGACGACTCTGTTCGGCATGGCCTACCGTATCGCGTCGTTCGAAGTCTCAGCAGCGCCAGCAATGGCGAATGCTGACGAACACTAGGTTGTTGGCGGCATTCCCGGGTGGATATTTTTTACATGCGGTGATTGGATGCACGGTTTGGTACCGGCGGTTCACCTGTTCGCAGGTCGGTTAACCCCGGTGAAGTCCGCATTGTATTGCGTCGTCAAACGATAACTCGGGCGACACGGCTGTGGCCTTTGGCGCGATCGGTCTCGAAAGCGCGCATAGAGGAAGGTCGGCCATTGGGCCGCGTTCACGGAGCGCGTCATGAAAGCCCCTTCTGCAACGATAGCGCGCGGACTTCTCGCGCTTTTCTCGGCGTTCTTTCTTACGGCATTCAGTCGCGAAGCCAGTGCGCAATTCGGCAGTTTTTCCCGAATCACTTCGCCCAATGGTCGCCAGGTGCTGGAGATCCGCATGGGCACGATGCCGGCGAATCGCAACCTGGTGTTTACCGCCGTGATCACTGCGGGCCCGATCAGCGGCTCGACCAGTCTGATGCTGCAGCAGGCGCTCGCGCGCGATATCTTCAATGCATCGGGGCCAGCACCGGGCTGGACCGTGGTGCGCAGTTCGCTGACCGCATTTTCACTGGGCGGCGGCTGCGGCCGCAACAATCTGATCGATTTTCCCTACATCAACAACAACCGTCCGGAGATCCTGCGCATTACCGGCACCACCCAGCAGGTAATCACGCTCGGCATCGTCAATTCCGATCAGTACGACAGCATCGATTGCACCGTCAACGGCAACGGTCAGGTGCTCTACCTGCTGAGCAACCGCACGCGCCAGACTTTGGAGCTCAGGCGTGAGCAAGGTGGGCTGCTGCAGTTGATCCGCGATGATTTTGGCACCGTGCGCTCCCCATTCCAGGGCGGCATGCGACCTTCAATCCGATTTGTGCGGGCGCGCCCACAGCTTGGGATCGCTCAGAGTGGGCAGTCGGCAAAGGGAGGGGACCTTGGCAACTTCGTTATGTTTTTCTACCAGCGTCTCGCCGGGCCACTGTTGGTCAGCCGAGGTGACATTGCCGATCCGGATGCCTTCGTCCCTTTTGCGATCTGCGACATGGGTTCCCGCCCCAACATGACCACCTTCGGCAATGTCAACGAATCCGCGGTTGCTGGCCAGGCCGCAGTAGGCGATTCGACCAATGCCAATCGCTTCGACTTGCGCTTCTACAGCGCCAACGGCAGCACCTGCACGCCGGGCCCGGTGATCCCGATGTCCAGTCGTTCCGGCGGCACGCTGTATACCTTTGCCGGTATTGCCGCGGTGGAGTCCGAATCCGGCATTGGTGGTCCCGGAACCGGCGTAGCGGCTACGACAATCGTCGATACCAACACGGTCGCCACTTTCGAAAACGGTGTGCGTAGCGACGCCACGAATACGATGGCAGGTCGTGGTGGACCCAAAGCCGCCTGCTCGATTCAAGGCAGCGAAACCGACGGTGCCACGTTGATCGCGGGCCCGGGCGCAACCAATACCCAGTTGCAGCAAAGCGTGGTGCCGTTCAATCTTTCGGAGCTTCTCTTCAGTTCCAGCGGCGAAGATATCTGGAGCGGTGATTTCGTGCGTTGCGACGAGCAGTAATCGAGCGCTGTGATCCGAGGCGCTGGCGAAACGCGGTAATCAACCGCGTTACCGCGCATCCTTACTCTGCAGGTAAGTGTTGCTTCACGCCGGTGTTCCTTCACGGCCTTGTTATCTCACGTTCTCCCTGGTTCACGTCCTTGTTACTTCACATCACCTAGCGTCCAGTGCGCGCCGATCAGCAGATTCAGACGCTGCGCCAGCAGCCGGTGCGGCAGGCGCGTGGTTACCACCATTTCGACGCGCTGCGCCCGGTCTTCGATGCTGACCTGCGCGTTTGCATCAGTCTCAATAGTCGCGGCAGAAACCTCCTCTGGCTCGGCCTGGGCATCGCGCCAGCGCCGCATGAACGTGGCATCGCGCAGGGTTTGCTCGAGCGCACGCGCCAAGTCTTGCGGAGACTGTCCGGTCCACGCGAACTGCGCATCACTGCCGTGCGCGGATGCCAAGTCAGTGACATGAATGTAGTAGCGGGTCATGCGTGCTTCCTCTTGCTCGAGCTGACACCATGCCACGGCTGACGTCGCCGGTAAATCGGCGCAGCGGCGACTGAAGTCTGCTACGCCCGAGCCGAGCAGCCATTCGAGCTTGAAACCTCGAATCGTCTGGTCTCGTGGCGTCCTGAAATTATTTGGCGCATGCTCCGGTCCACCGTGGACAACGGTTTGCCAGTGACAACGGTCTACCAGTGATAACGGTACAACACTGACAATTGGATGAGACAACTATGGTCAAGCAATTTCTGAATCGACTTTTGCTCTCTGCAGTGTTCGCCGGTTCTGCAGCTGGCCTCGCTCACGCTGCCGCAACCCTGGTGGCGCCGGCGGGAATGCAGAAAGCGACTTTTGCCGGTGGCTGCTTTTGGTGCATGGAACAACCGTTCCGTGGGCTGGCTGGCGTACAGTCGGTGCTTTCGGGCTACACCAGTGGGGTTACCGTCGACCCGAGTTACGAAGCTGTGTCTTCCGGTGGAACCGGGCATGCAGAGGCAGTCGAGGTGCTATTCGACCCACAATTGATCAGCTACGCCAAGCTGCTGGAAATCTTCTGGCGCAACATCGATCCGACAGTCCACGATCGACAATTCTGTGATGCAGGCAATCAGTACCGCAGCGGCATCTACGTACATTCGAAGGCGCAGAGATTGGCAGCGGAGGCTTCGCTGGCTGCTTTGCAGCGTCATCCCCGATTCACTGGCCAGTCGCTGTATACCGAGATCGTGGACGCCACCGCGTTCTATGCGGCCGAGGAATACCATCAGGATTACGCGACCAAGAACCCCAAGCGCTACAAGTATTATCGATGGAACTGCGGCCGCGATGCGCGGCTGGAAAAAGTCTGGGGCGCGGCGCCCCAGCATTGACATATCAAGGAGCATTCATTCATGAAGCGCAGACAGATCCTTTCCATTGGCGCCGCTGCCGTCGGCGCGGGAGTGCTATCCATGAGCTTCTTTCGCAAGACAGTGGCGACCGAGCGCGCTGGCCGTTTTGAAATCGAGCGCAGCGAGACCGAGTGGCGCAAGAAACTCAGTCCGGCGCAATTTTACGTGTTGCGCGAGCACGGCACCGAGCGTGCCGGCAGCAGCCCGCTCGATCACGAAAAGCGCAAGGGCACTTTCAACTGCGCCGGCTGCGATCTGCCGCTGTATGCATCAGCGAAGAAATTTGACTCCGGCACCGGCTGGCCAAGTTTCTTCGAGCCACTGCCCAATGCCATCGGCACCAGTGAAGATCGGAGTTTTTTCAGCGTGCGCACCGAGGTGCACTGCCGGCGCTGCGGTGGACACCTGGGCCATGTGTTCAACGATGGCCCCGCCCCCACTGGATTGCGCTATTGCATGAACGGCGCGGCAATGTTCTTTACGCCAGCCGGTTGAGCAACAGTGCTCTCGCCCTGGCCGCGGCGACAGCCGTTGAAAGCAGCAAGGCCCCACGCGGTGCAACTTTGCTCGCATGCTCGGGACGATGGTGTTGATCGTTCAGCGATACGGCGCACCTTGCCCAGGGGTTACGCTGGGATTCTGGCGCTGGATTGCTCGGGATTGGGGGCGCAATTCCGACACTGACAGTATTGTTAGCGGAACTGCGTAGGTTTGTTGTGCAACACACAATCATTCCTCGCCATCGACCACACTGCGCGAGCCGCGAACCACAGACGTCGAGAGTCCGCCATGACCTGCCGCCCTGCCCTCGTTGTGCTTATCGCCGCGCTCGCCGGCGTCCATCCTGCAAGCATCGCGTCCCAGCCTGCCGCTTCTGTGCGGAGTGGAAACACCGGCGCTGTGCTGAATTGTTCCAAGGTCATGCCACTCGGTGACTCGATCACGCTGGGCGTCAACGGCGGTTACCGCAATCGCCTGCACACATTGTTGACCGGCCTCGCCTGCAACGTGGGATACGTGGGTACGCAGTTTGACCAATTCGCCCTGGCACCCGACAAAGACCACGAGGGCCATTCCGGCTTCGCTATTGTCGATATCGCACGCGATGCGAATCCTTGGTTCGCATCGCAGCTGCCCGACTTTGTGCTGTTGATGATTGGTACCAACGATGTCGCTTGGTGGTCGGTGCGCAATGCCGACGAACTTGCCGACGATCACGCCGCACTTGTCAACCAGATCCGCGCGGCCCGCCCCAACGCCTGGATTGTGGTGGCTTCGATTCCGCCGCTGGCACCCGCCAATCTGCCGCCGTTGGATCGTGATCGCGCCCAGTTTGGCCGCGAATTCAACGCTGCGGTCAAAACGCGCATCGACGCGCGGATTGCCGCCGGCGAGCAGGTTCGATACGCCGATGTGTATGCGCGCCTGACCTTGAGCGACCTCTACGATGGCGTGCATCCATCGCAAGCCGCGCACGACAAAGTTGCCGATGCCTGGTTTGCCGCACTTGAAGGCATCATCAGCACCGACGGTCATCGCATCTTTACCCACGGGTTCGAGTAATCGATCGAACAGCGGGTTTAGGTTCCCCACCCCAGCCATCATCGCCGAGGCACCGCGTTGTTCCGGGCAACCCCGGTGTTTCGCTTGCGCGCGTGCGAAGATAGCGGTTCAGAAGGCGAGCAGCGCCTTCCTCGCAGGGGCGGAATGAACGAGTCACCTTCCATCGGCATGGCCGATCTGCGCGTTCGCGAAGCGTTGCGTTTCGTTGCGGCAAACACTTTGCAGTCGGTCATTGCCAGCACGCTGGTAGCAGCGTTTCTGGTTTTTTTGTTGCGCGCATCGATCAACCTTTGGCCGGCATTGCTTTGGCTGTTCGCGTTGGTTTGCGTCGGCATATTGCGCGTGTACCTGCGCATGCGCGTGGCGCGCTTCACCCCGGACGCAACGACCAAGCGAAGCTACCTGGATCACTTCAGCGCCTGCGCACTGGCTACCGGCGGAATTTGGGCCTGTGCTCCTTGGCTGCTGAGCACCGGCGGCGACCGCACCCTGCAGTCCGTCGTGTTGCTGGCGTGCGCGGCAATCGCAACCGGTGGCGCGTTCGCGTCGTTGGCGTCGCTGCGCACTGCTTTTGCCATATTCTGGCCACCGGTGCTGGCGCTGGTGCTATTCGGGCTGCTCAATACCAGCCAGGTCTATTTGATCATTGCGGGAGTTGCCGTGGTCTTGAGCCTGGTGTTATCGCGATTGCTGCTGGTGCTGAATCACCAGTTCGTGGAGCAGGTGGATTTGCGTCAACGCAATGCCGAATTGTTGCTGGCCCTACAGCAACGAACCGCCGACGCCGAGGCAGCCAACGAAGCGAAGACGCGCTTCCTGGTGGCCGCCAGTCACGATCTGCGTCAACCCATGCATGCCATTGCGATTCGCACGCGCGCCCTGCTCGAGCAATCGCTGCCACCCGATGCGCTCGCCGTTGCGGTACGGCTTGATCGATCGGTCGTTGCCATGCAGAGTCTGTTTGACGCCTTGCTGGATATCTCCAAGCTCGACGCCGGCGCGGTACAACCAATTATCGTGCCCTTCGCGTTGGATGCCTTGTTTGAAAAACTGGCAGAGAGCTATGCCGACGTCGCCGTGCAACAGGGTGTAAGCCTGAGCGTTGAGGAGACCCAACTTGGGGTGGCGAGCGACGTCGTGCTGCTTGAACGCATCCTGCGCCAGCTTCTGGACAACGCCATGCGCCATGCCGCCCAGAGCAGTGTTTCGGTGCAGGCAAGATCGATTGGCGACGAAGTCGCGATTGCGGTGCGCGATACCGGCAAGGGCATAGCGCCCGATCAACAAGAAAGTATCTTCAAGGAATTTGTGCAGTTGGATAACCCGGAGCGCGATCGGCGCAAAGGCTTGGGACTGGGTTTGGCGATTGTCGAGCGGGTGGCGCGCGAGCTCGGTCATCGGCTGGAGCTGGAATCGACGCCGGGACAGGGCGCGTGCTTTCGCATCATCGTGCCGGCCGCGCCTCTGGCGCCGAGTATCGAAAGCGCCCCGACAGCACGTGCGCCCTTCAAGGCGCTGCCGGTGCAGGACGTGGTCATTGCGCTACTCGACGATGATCCCGACGTCCTGGAAGCGATGAGCCTGTTGCTGACGCATTGGAAATTCAAGGTGATCGCTGCGACTCAAAGCGCGGATCTGGAAATTGACTTGAGTCGCCAGGACGGCCCACCGGACCTGTTGATTTGCGATTACCGACTTGCCGAGCAGCGCAACGGCCGCCAGGTGATCAACGATATGCGTCGCCACTATGGCCGTGAGTTGCCGGCGCTGTTGATTACCGGCGACATCCGGGCGATCGAAGTCGCCGGTGATGGGCAGGATATTACCGTGCTGCGCAAGCCCATTTCGCCGGAAACATTGCGCGACATGATCGTGACGCATTTGGCTGGATCAACTACGCGCTGAGATGTCGATGTCCGTTGGGGCGCGCATTCAAGCGCGTCGTAAGCAGCTATTGTGCTTGTTCCGCTCATGCTGCGGACAGATTTACCTGCTTCAACATTTCTGCGATCACGCCGGCATAATCCGCCTGACCGAAGACCGCCGAACCCGCAACAAACGTGTCGGCGCCCGCCGCAGCTATCTGACGAATATTGTCGGGTTTGACACCGCCGTCGACCTCAAGGCGAATGGATTTGCCGCCCGCGGCGACATGCGCATCGATGCGCGCGCGCACGCGACGCAACTTGTCCAGCGTCGACGGGATGAAGGACTGGCCGCCAAACCCGGGATTGACTGACATCAGCAAGATCAAGTCGAGTTTGTCGAGCACATGATCCAGCCAGTCCAACGGTGTTGCCGGATTGAACACCAGCCCGGCCTGACAGCCGTGATCTCGAATCAGGGACAAGGTGCGGTCGACATGCCTTGAGGCCTCGGGATGAAACGACAGAAGCCCGGCACCGGCCTTGGCGAACATCGGCACGATCGCGTCGACCGGCTCCACCATGAGATGCACATCAATCAGGTGGTCGCCGACGTGCGGTTTGATCGCCGCGCAGACCAGTGGGCCGATCGTCAGGTTGGGCACGAAGTGGTTGTCCATCACATCAAAATGGATCCAGCCGGCGCCTGCGGCCAATACCTGTCGCACCTCTTCGCCGAGCCTTGCGAAATCGGCGGACAAGATGCTGGGTGCGATTACGGCGGATTGTTTGCTGGACGGGGCGCTCAAGTCATCGCTCAACTTGGTTTGTGGAGGGCAATTGTAGAGCGGGTCTTGCCCAATTGCTGCTGTGTTTGAACTCGTCGAGTACGGTTGTCTTTGCTGCATGCACCTTCCGTGCAATCAGGCAACGGCAGCTCAGCAAGCCCTGGATTTATTGGAACAATTACCGCACCACGAGCACCGGCAGTGTCGAATGGGTGAGCACTTTCTGGGTTTCGCTACCGAGAACCAACGCGCTGATGCCGCGCCTTCCGTGCGATGCCATGACCAGAAGGTCAGCGCCCACGTGGTGACAGGCTTCCATGATGCCTTTGTAGGGCTGCATTGACGTCACGCGCTCGCAATGCACTTCGCCGGCGCCGTGGGCGCGAGCGATTGAGGTAGCGTCGGCGAACACGCGTGCAGCGATGGCGCCAGTCTGCTGCGCAAATTCATCGCTGCTGATCACCGGTACGAACGGATACGGAGTCACAGCAAGCACCTGTGGCGCATAGGGTTCAGCGACCCAGATCAGCGAAAGCTTGGCGCCCAACGATTTGGCCAGTTGCGCACCACTGGTCACCGCGCGCGCGGAAAGTTCGCCACCGTCAATCGCCACTGCAATATGTTTGTACATCGGGTCGCTCCAAAGGGATGTCGCTGCAAAGGCGTTGCTGAGCATAGTTGTTTGGTTGCAAGCTAGCTTAACGCGCTGTTGCAGCGCCGGTTTGATCAGGATCAATTCCGAACGCGAGCCGGCACGCTGGCGCCCGAGGGCACATCTGGACAGGTTCGGAGTCGCGATAGCCCACTGAGTCAGGCGGCGAAAAACCGCGGGTTTTTGCGGGTTTGGCAGGCAATGAGCGGTGTGGCGAAGACGAAGTGGTGACTTGTTCAGACCTTCCCGAGCGGAAACATCAAAC
>JANMSL010000143.1:0-1881 GCA_031389245.1 Lysobacterales bacterium
TATCGGAATAGTCCGTAGGATTCGCACTACTCTGACTATCCGGTGCAACACCCATCGGCGCCGTATCAGTCGCGACCTGACGCAGCTCAAGCTTGTCGCCTACGCTCACAACTACGGCATCAATGGTTTCGCCTACCGGCAGCGGCCGCTCGGAAAAGACCTTGCGTGATTCACCGCGCATCACAGCCACATAGTGCTGTTCGTCCAAGCGCTGCTGGACCTTGATGTTGATCATTTGACCAACCATGAATTCCCGGGGGTTATGTTGCCCTTGGCTGGTCGTGGCGCGAACGGCGTTGGGGGGCAAGGATGTCGTTACAGGTGAAGTCATATCGTCACCACCGCAAACGCACGCAGGCTGACGTGCGACGGAATTTCACCCAGGGACAGCACCGATAACTGTGGTAGCAATCGCTCCGTAAAGCGCCGTACATGACGACGCAGGCCGGCCGAACACAACAGCACTGGGCGCAAATTACCACGCGCCATCTTCTCCGCCTCTTCCGACAGGCGCCGGACGATTTGCTCGGCAAATCGCGGTTCGAGCACCAGCGTCGTACGTTCTTCCACGGCTCGAATAGCCGCTGTGAGGGTCTGCTCGACTTTGGGGTCTAACGTCAACACTTGAATTTCGCCGCGCGCATCGGCCAGTGCCTGGCAGATAACACGCCCCATGCGTTCACGTACCTGCTCGGTCAATGTTTCGGGATCGCGGGATTTGCCGCCCATATCAACCAACACTTCCAAAATCTCGTCCAGGTGGCGAATCGGGATACGCTCGCGCACCAGGCCTTGCAGGACTCGCTGCACATCACCGTAAGACAATACCTTGGGAATCAATTCATCAACCAGCGAAGCCTCTCGTTCACGCACCTTCGCCACCAGTCGTTCGGTCTCCGCGCGGGTTATCAAGTTGGCGGCATTCTGCTTCAGCACTTCGGCTACGTGCGTAATAAACACCGTGGGCGCATCGACGACGGTATATCCCCCCGCGCGCGCCTGTTGCCGCTGACTATCGACAATCCACTGTGCCGGCAAACCATAGGCCGGATCCGTCGCCACCACGCCATCCAGTTTCGGGCGCTGCCCGCCGGGATTAATCGCCAACGACTTTTCCGGAAAAGTTTCGCCATCAGCCACGCGCGTACCGAAAATCCGGATTTCATAACGGTTCGGCAGTAGGCGTCGATCATCGCGAATTCGCACTGCCGGCAACACCACACCCATATCCAGTGCATATTGCTTGCGAATGACGCCGAGCTTCTCCGCCAGTTCCTTGCCATCGCTACCAATCATCGGCACCAACTCTGTACCGAACGCAATCTCAACCGGATCAACCTTCAGACTCTGATACAAATCGTCGCCGGAATCGACGGACTTCTCTTCATCGGTTGCCTTATCGCTGCTGGCAATCGCCTTGGATTTTTTGTACGCAAACATGAACAAGCTGGCCGCGATCAGCGCAATCAGCATCACAGGGAACAGGGGAATACCCGGCAGGAACGCCAGCAACAGCAGCACGCAGACCACGATCGCAATGGTGGGCGGGTGGGCGAGAATTTGCCTGGTCACTTCCTCGCCCAAACGCGCATCCGAAGCTGCACGCGTCACGATAATGCCAGTCGCAGTGGCGATCACTAGTGCGGGAACCTGAGTGACGATGCCATCACCGATGGTCAGCAAGGTATAAGTGTGCAGCGCCTCGCCCCAACTCATCCCGTGCTGGGCGACACCGACTATCAAACCACCAATAATGTCCACCAACACAATCAGAATGCCGGCGATGGCATCGCCCTTTACGAAGCGACTCGCGCCATCCATTGCCCCATAGAAATTTGCCTCCTTCTCGACATTCTTGCGCCGCTCCTTGGCCTCGGCTTG
>JANMSL010000157.1:0-2344 GCA_031389245.1 Lysobacterales bacterium
AGATTTATGTTTGCGTTGCGCAACTGCCCTTCAGTCCAGGAAGCACCTGCGTGACCTTGAACGACTGCATCCTGCAGCGCGTAGTCCGCGTCATCAAGCAGGCCGCTCAACCAGCTCAGTGGCAATGCACCTACGTCGAGCTCGACCGCACCACTGCCAGCCTGATACTGGCCCCGCAGGCAAAGCTGTGCGCCATCGTTTCCGCTCCAGCAGGCTTGGCTCATGTCGACCAACCCGGCACCCGCTTGTAGCGTGACCGGCTGCCGCAGACGTAAACCGCGATCCGAGGACAAGCTCAGATCAAGCGTTTCGACAATGCCGCTCCAACGCTCATTGTCCCAGCCACCATTGGCCGCAATGCTGACGTCACCGCGCTCGCTGCCGGCACTGATACGCATTTCATGTCCGCGCTGAGTGCCGACCAATGCAAGTTTGGCGCCGGTGATGGCGATGTCGCCATGGCGCAAGTGTTTGAGCTGTGCGGTCAGGTCTAGCGCAGGGTCGGCGCCGCTACCAATGCCGCCGCTCAAATCCAACGAGCCGAGCGCGCTCGAGTCCCACTGCAACTCGTGACCCTGCGCATCCACGCTCCATTCGCTACCGCGCACCGCCTTGGCCACGAGGCGACCTCGGGCGAGCGGATGCAACTCGGAGAGATCCGGGGCATCGAGCGAGGCGCTCAGTGCCCCGGGTCCGGCAATATCTCCGTTGAGCGAGAACCGCGCGCTGCCGAGTTGCCCCTTTACATCAGCTTCGCGCAGCGAACTGTGGACAAATTGCAGTTGACCTTCAAGCGCGAATGTCTGTTCGCGCAGTTGACCGCCAACGTGCGCGATACGCAGAATGCCGCTGGCGCCGGCCGAGGTCCAGGCGCCGTCCCACACTGCGTTGCCGGTGAGTTGGCCGCTCCAGTCGGGGAAAAACAGCGCGGGGTCGAAATCGTTGAGGTTAAGCGTCAGATTCGCCTGCGCGGTGGCGTCGCGTGCCAGCGTGCCGTCGATGGCGAGCGTCCCGCGTGGCAGCTGCAGTTTCAGCGACTCAAAGCGGATCGCCTGTGCAGTGACCTGCAGGCTCCCGTTCAAGGCGCCGGGCGGCAAGCCGTCCTGGTGCAGTCGAAGGTTGGGCACGATGCTCAAGTCTGAATAGCGGCCGCCTGCTTGCAAAGTCCCCATCACGCGAAGCGGCTTTTGGCCGATGGGTTGAAACTGCAGTGAATCACTGCTGATGTCCAACGCAAGCGATTCTTCAGCAGAAAATGGCAGCATGCCGTGGATTTCCAGCGCGCCGAGATTTTCTATGGCGATCGGCAACGCGTCGATCTTCACTCCGGTTGCAAGCCACTGCAGTTTGGCCTCGCCGATGGCGGCGCGATGCGGGCCGACCTCGAGCATGCCGGTCACGCCGACCCGATCTGCGCTCTTGTTGAGCGTGAGTTCCGCCTGCAACGGCATGTCCACGGCTAGCCCGTAGCGCGTTGCGTCCTGCGCGGGAAGCGATAGCTTCGCACTGAAATCTTCGAAACGTTTTCCTGGCTGAAGCTGCAGGAATGCTTTCATTGGCTGGCTAACCTGCAATTCGATCGGCACATTGGCACGGTCTGCTGCGCGCGACAGCCTTGCCGCTACTGGGGTTGCTGCTCCTGCTGTGGTGGCCAGTGACAGGTCGGCCTGCTGCACCCACCAGGGATCATTCAGATCGATCTCGATAGCGCCGCTGAGCAAGTATTCGCCTTGCTTCAACTTCAGGCGGTCCAGCACGATGAGGGCGTCGTGCATGTCAAGTGCGGTGTCCAGCAAAGCCCAACTCAACGGTTCCGTACCGACGCGTTGGAGCAGCAGATCGTGGGTCAGCAAACGCTCGATGCGTACAGCGGGCAGGGAGACTTTGCTTGAGGCTTGTTGCTCAGCGCCCTTCGCCGTTTTCTGCAGCATGACCTGTGGCGCCTCCAGCTCGAGCGATTCCAGACTGATTCGGCCGAGCAGCAAGGGTGCTATTTCGATCGTGCCGCGAACACGCTTCACCCGCACGTGCACGCTGGCGCTGCGGTAGTCCAGACGATCAACCAGCGTGGTGCCGGCAAGCGTGCCGCTGATACCCGCGGCCGTCAGCCCGGGCAGTGCGGATTGCGTTCGCGCGAACACAAAACGCAGGCCGGACTCAGTGTGCAATAACCATGCGCCTAGCGCGGACGTAAGCAGCAGTAACGCCACAAGCAGCCACAGCAGGATTCGCCCGCGCTTCACAGGTCCGGTCCGGCGGAAATGTGCAACTCAAAGCTGCTGTCCGGACTGTCCAGGCCGTGGGCGATGTCCAGTCGAATCGGTCCCACTGGCGAAGCCCAGCG
>JANMSL010000158.1:0-2196 GCA_031389245.1 Lysobacterales bacterium
CACGTGGCTGCGTCGCAATCTGGTGATCTCCGGCGTCAATCTGCTGGCCATGAAATCGCCGTTTGCTGATGTGCGGCTGGAGTGGCAGATCGGCGATGAGGTGTGCATCGAAGTCACTGGTCCCTGTGATCCTTGCTCGAAGATGGAAACCGAACTGGGGCCGGGTGGCTACAACGCCATGCGCGGCCATGGTGGCGTGACGGCCATCATTTTGTCGGGTGGTGTGATTCGCGTCGGTGATGCGGTGATGTTGAAATCTGTGCATCGAATCTAAATGTTGATCCCGTGTTCGGGGCTACGCACGATATTTCGATAGTGTGTAACGCGTAACCCGTAGTCTAAGTAGGGCGCACTAAACGAAGTGCACTGCGCCATCCAAGCATAACCGAGAATGGTTTTGTGGCGCGGTGCGCTGCGCTTGCCAACGCCTTACGCCGTAATCACTTCCTTCAATACTTCCGGATGTCGCGCCACGATTTTGAGTAATGTTTCCGCTGCGCCGGAGGGCTGGCGGCGGCCTTGTTCCCATTGCTGCAGGGTGCGCGCTGAAATCTTGAGCGCTGCGGCGAATTGGGTTTGTGAAAGTCCGCTCTTCATACGCGCGGCCACCACATCATTGGCCTGCACTTTGTACTTGGCGCCGTGCTTGCCAGCTTTGACATCACGAATGGCTTGCAGCAGCTCTTCGCCAATGTTGCGTTTGGCATCACGTGCCAGCAGTTCTTTTTCACGACGAGGCATGACCCATCTCCTCTGCGATTTGTCGCAGGATATGCGCCGGGATATTTTCCTGCGCACTCTTGGCGTAAATTACCAGCAATACGATGGCACCGTTCTTCAGACGTGCGGTGTAGATGACTCGCACACCACCACGTTTGCCACTGCCTGATCGACTCCAGCGAATCTTGCGGCAACCACCTGTTCCCGGAATGACATCGCCTGCATCAGGGTGATTAGCGATAAAGGCGGCAAACTCTCCGCGCTCGTCCTCGGTCCAATAATCCGGCCAGAGCTTGGTGAACAACGGTGATTCGATGATGGTCAGTAGGGCGTCACTATGCGCCATTGGCGTATCCCTTCGCAAGCGTGATTTAACCTTGCCAAACTACTTGGCTCCCTGAGGCTGGAGTACAGACCGACTTTTGACGCCTTCGTGGAGAAACTTGGTCGGAATGGGTAAGCTACTTCGCAGGTGTTGAAGGTGCTTTAAATAGGGCGTTTTCCAGATAAGTATGTAGTAATGCGCGTTGGCCTGATTTCCGATACACATGGTTTGATTCGCGAGGAAGCGCTGGCCTTTCTGTGGGGGTGCGATCAGATCATTCACGCTGGCGACATCGGCGGGGGCCGGCTCGCGGAGGAAATAGGTCTCGCCGATGGTCAGCTCGGCGACCAGATCGTCGAACGCGCAGGCGTCGCGGCGCAAGACTTCGCAGTAGCAACCGATGTCGGCAGTGCCTGCCCGCGTCAGCCCACGTTCAATAGCCGCTCGCACGTTCTCGAATCGGTTTGGCGGAAAAACCAAGCCTGCTCGCTCGCTGACGAGATCGAGCACTCCTTGATATCCCACCGGAAATTTTGCTAGATCATTCACAACTGGCCTGCTCTAAACCAGTCGCTGGCGGCACTGGAGCGCTGGCCATGGATCCTGAGTGCGCCCACAACTGATCCGGCTCAACGAGCAGTACCAGCCGGTCTCCGATTTTCGCTACGCCCGAGACAGCGTTCCAATTCTGGACGACCCCTGCGGCCGATTCGATGCGATCCGGCGGGAGCCGCACAAGTTCCAAGGCCCGATCGGCGCGCAGCGCCAGCAAATGATCACCGGCGTGCGTGACGATGAGGTGGTCGGTGTGCGCCAGAGGCGTCTCGGGGATTTGGAGCAAGTTGCGCAGGTCATAGACGGCGACGACTTGACCGCGGAGATTCAAGATTCCTTGAATGGCAGGATGGGTCTGTGGGGCGGCCGAAAGCGTGGCGGCACGCACGATCTCGCGGACGTCGGTTGAGCGGACGCCAAAGCAATGTCCCGCCACCTCGAAGATGACGATCTCAACGGGGAATCCAGCCGGTACACTGATCATACGAAATCCAGGTCCGGTTGCTAAAGAAGTTCGCGCCGTGAGGTCACGGTCGAAGGATTGGATCAGTGCCGCGTGCAGCCGGGCAAGTCATCGGCACGGACGCCATAAATCC
>JANMSL010000162.1:0-5315 GCA_031389245.1 Lysobacterales bacterium
GGTTGTCGCCGTACTGCCCTCTGACGTCCACTCCAGGTTGCCGGCCGCGTCGTATTGGAAGATGGTCGCACCCGACTCAGGGTTGATCACCTTGCACAGCCGTTGGTGCTCATCGTAGACGTAGCTACGCGTGGCCGAGACCGTGCCCGCACTGGCGATGGTGAACGTTCGCGTTTTTGTGGTGGTCTGATTGTGGTTGTCGCGAGCGTGAACTTTCAATGATTGCGCTCCGGCAACAACCGTCCAGTCGGCACTCAACACGCCGGTCTGCGAATTAAACGTCGAGGTCAATCGCTGCGCTACTGCGCCGACCAATACTTCGGCCCATGCCTCCTGGATAAACCCATCGGCGTCGGCCACAGTGGCTTGCACCGTGGCAGTATCGCCGAGCGAATACTGCCAACCGTCGATGTTGGGATTTGTGATTTGCACCGCAGGTGGCTGCGGCCCGCTCGCGGATTGGAGATTGACCAAAACGGCGGTGGAATCGGCGCCGAAGTTGCCGGTACCGACTTTGGCTTTCGCCTTGATCAGGTAGGGACCGACCGGCAAGGTTCCCGTTGGCCACGTCACCGTGATCGGTGAAGAGCCCGCGACCGAGTCGATGCTCGCTCTCTCGACGCCAGTGCTGGCGTCGCTGATGACTACTCTGGCGACGGTGCTGTTGGCCTGCCCACCCGATACCGCGACCGTGACCGGAATCGACGCGCCGGTTGTGAAGTTGGTGCCATTCACTGGAGCCGAAATGCTCGCCACCGGCAGTGATGCTGCGACCACGGACATCGATCGCGCGGTCGAGGTGCCTTCGGCATTCTGATCATCACGTGCCTTGGCAACAATGTTGTAGGTGCCTGCCACTGAAGGCGTCCAGGTTGCCCTCATCACACCGGCGTTGAAGGTCGCGTTGATTTCCGGAACGGTGACTCCACCTTCGGTCGGGGTGATCGAAAACTTTGTCCAGTTGATGCTCTGACCGGCATCCAAATCGCTGACGTTTGCTTCCAGATTCACCGATTGGCCAACACTCACGTTGGTGCCACTGGTGGCGGGCTGGGTGAGCGCGACACTGGGAGCAGTGTTGGGACCTGCAAGATCGACCCAGAACGTAAATGCTTCAGTGATTGCCAGAATAGTCCCCGGCTGGTTGACCGCGTACAGCTTGGCCTGCAACGAGTATTGACGCGACGCGACGACACTGGGCGCAGTCCAATTGGCGACGGCTATGCCGTTAGTGGTGGTAACGCGTGCGACTTCCTCGGCATTGGCTTGGCCTTGTGTGTTCTGATAGAACGCCACCTCATAGGGCGTACCCAGGGTAATACCAGTGATCAGGGCGCGAGCCGTAATTGCCTGCCCAGCAATGAAATGTGCCGGCTGACACGTCGGTGGATTGGTGGCCACGCAGGGCGAGGGCTCACTGATCTGCAAGGCAGGTTGCTGATGCACGGTCGCGGGCACCAGAGCGAGATCCAAGTAGTCGAGCCTCACCCCGCTTCGCGGCCACCGGAAACCGGTGCGGTAGTTGCCGGGAACAATGTTTGCGGTGTCGCAGTAGTAAAGGATGAACCAGCCACCGCCGCGGTTTTGCTCACCTTCGTCGGGCAACAACGCACCCCCAACCGGATTGGGCACGCGCGGCGCGATGTCCACGGTCGGAAGCTGCGCCGTGCAGGAAGTGACAGCCGCCGGCTCGGCCCCTGGGTCGGATGTCGAAAGCACCAGCGTCTCGGTGGGTGCGCGTGAAGTTGGATCCGATGGCAGCAAGCTCGTATCGACGGGGAGCGTTGCCGCTGACTCGAAGCGAAGCGGCTCTGCACTATCAAACAGGGATTGCTCGGCAGCGACGGCATTACCACTGGTCAAAAAGAACTTCCATTTCTTTGACTCGGTCTCCGCTATGAGAACGTCTGCACTCGCACTTCCGTCCAACAGCGATGTTGGCTGGAGCAGCGTTGCGACGCTGTAAATCAGCACCTCGCCATCTGGCAACGAGCCCAAATTGGTGACAGTGAAGTTTTGCCGATAGGGATTGGCTGTTGAAGTTGCGCGGAATGTCTCGTTTGGATTCAGCAGCAATGGCCATGAGGGGGGCGCCCGATACGCGTAGATCTCGACCTTGACCGAACCGGTGCGGGCCAGATACTGACCGGACACCTCAACCGAGAACGGAATGGCGCTATTTTTCTGAATCGTGCTGCCAATGACCGGTGACACGACCAGCGATTCGGGCGGCGCTACGTAGATGCGCGCCTTGGCCTTGAGCGTTCCCGAACCGTTTGCGGTCAACGAGTATTGATAGAACTCTCCGTCTTCATAATCTTGCAGCACGCAGTTCTGGGACTGGATGAACTGCAGTTGGGTATTGAATGGACAATCCTGCATCACCGCATCGCCACGCAGGAAGAGGGGAAGATTTCGATTGCGCAGGAATGCGCCTGTCGCCTGGCCCCCAGTGTCGACTCGTTCACCTTCGATTCGTGTCCAGAATGGTGTCGGTCCGCTGGGCGCATTGAGAACCGGCATCGTATTGACGCAGGTGTTGTTGGCCGGTCCGCCACACGGCAGAGGCGCAGCGGCGGGGGGCACGTAGGCGATTGGCACCGACGTATTGGTGCAGGCGACATAGTTACCGCCGCACTGCACGAAATCAGGCAATGACGGATGGATCGGGTCCAACGTCGGGCGACCCAGACCGCGGGTATCCGAGGCCACTGCCTTGATCAGCATAGGGTAGCGGGATGCTGCCACAAACTGCGAGAGATTGATCGTCTTCTCAAACGCCACCTGCCCTGCGGAGGTGGCGACGACTGTTGCAAGCCAAGTGTCCGGCACCCCAAAGAGTGCGCCGTTCGACTCTTGACGCTGCGCGAAGAACTGAACTTCGCCGACATTGCCGTTGACGTCTGACACCTCTGCGCGTAACCGCAATTGCGTATTACCGCCCGCAAACAAGACAGTTGCGGGAAATGACGTAGTGGATACCTGGCCTGACCAAGAAGGCAGCGCGGGGTGTGTAATCTTGACGGCGCTGGGCGCGACGTTGATTTGGACCGGCAGAGTAAAGCTCGCCGACTCGGTCCAATTTGGGTTGGTGCTGGTCGGTCCATTGTCGATGGCTTTGGCGAAGAAGCTGTAATCGCCTGGCGCCGTTGCAGTGCCCAATGGCCACTGCGCGGCAAAGTTCGGACCCTCGCCTGTGACCCGTGCAATCAGTGTCGTCTGCGTGCCAAGTCGCCGATAAAACTCCACAGCCTGTACGCGGCCGCCGTAATTCACATCGGGATCGGTAGCGGTCGCAGAGAAGAACACCGTGTCACCAATGACCGCCCCCTGACCCACAAAAAGGAAGCCATCGACGGCCGACGATGTCGGTCGTGCCAACGTGATCAACGGCCGCTCAGCAGCGCGCACAATGAAGTTGCGTGTGACTACCACCGAAGGCGCGCCCTTGTCGTCAAACGCAGTGACCTTCAGTTCATGATTTCCTGGCGTCGAGGCTGTGGCAGGAAGCGTCACGTTGAATAGTGGGGCAAGCGCGATCTGCCTCGCACTTACCTGACCGTCCAGCACATACTCGACCCGTTCTACTGCGCCGAACGGCACATCCGGATCGGCCACCGACACTGCGGTCGCGACCGGCCGACCCTCCAGATAGGTCGCTCCTTGCTGCGGCAGAGAAACCGATAGCGTGGGCGCCCGATTGGGGGCGACGCTGATCTGCACGGAGGACGAGTCAGTGAAATTACCCCCCGCATCGAACGCGCGTGCGCGCAATAGATGGTTACCTGCCCCACGTTGCGGATATGCGAAATCAAACGGGGTGACGGTCCCCGGTGGGCCGGCCAGCACCTCGCCAACCTTCAAGTCATTGTCGAAGTATTCGACCCGCACCACACGGTTGTCATCGCTGGCAACAACCGACGTCCAGACGTTTGCGGGCGCGATGAACCCGAGCGCGTTCGCGAGCGGACTGACGATTGAAATTTGCGGGCTGCCGCTGGTGACGAAATAGGTAACAGACTTCGCGAACGTCACGTTTCCACTCAGGCTGGCTACCTTCACGTCCAAACGATGGGCCCCTTCGCGGTCCATGCCAAGGTTTCGCGATACGGTTACGCCATTGGGAATATCCGCCAAGCCTCCGTAGTAGTCGTCATAGTAGAAATATGCGCGCAAAGTTGCGCCGCCGGCCGGGTCCACTGCACGCAGCTTGAATTGGTAAAATACCGAGCTTGTTGCATCGATGGATTCACCTTCGGTCGGGCTGATGATCAAAACGCTGGGTGCAAAGCTCCCAGGCTCAGGGTTGACGGTAACCCGCAAGATCGTCGGCTCAGATACCGGCCCGTTCAATCCATTCAAGACCGCTTTGAATTCGTACTCACCAACTTCGGTTGGCGTCCAGGGAATAATCGCATTTTCCTTTGTGCCCCAGGCAAATACCTCACCGTTTTTGTACACCTGGTATCCGGTGACCAGCGCATCGGGATCGGTGTAGCTCAAGTTGAAACTTGTGGAGATCGGCAGGGTGATGGACTGGCCACCCCTGGGGAGCGTAAGCGTGGCGACCGGCGGAATCTTCAGCACAACGTTCACGTTGAACGGTGTGGAGTGCCCACTGCTGAGGTTGGATCCAAGTTGGCGTGCGCTGCCGGAAATTGGAAACGCCCCGATCGCCGTGCCTGCGGGCAAGGTGTAGGTCGCCGACCACCGGGAGATGCCGGTCGCGGCATCGTAGGAATCGGCCACATCGTCGAACGCCACGATCGCACCATTGCCGACAAAATTCAGTCGGGTCAAGCCAGTTTGCGTTGCATTCGAGCCATCGTCTTTGGCAATGGCAACAAATGAAATCGTTGAGCCGGGCTTGAAATAGGCCCCCGGCGCAGGCGAGGTCACGCGCACGTAGGGTTCGACGTTGTGCGTGCTCTTGGTGACAAACACCTCATTGATTTGCGAGAGTGCGGTTTGGGTGTACGCATCGGTCGCAGTGGCCCGAATGCGGTAGCGTCCGGGACAAACAGGGCTCCACGAGGCGGCAAAACCCTGCGTTGCAACACCCGGAATGGTTTGGGCGATGCAGGTTCCGCCGTTGGAAAGCATTACCGGAGTGATCTGGTAGCTCACCGAACTCAACGGCTGGTCGTCTTGCAACTGCACCGACAGCGCAACCGCGCCGGGTTGAACGGTGAACAGCCCGTCCGCCGGCTGCGTGAGCGTCACTGTCGGTGCCTGATTCACAACCGAGATCGGCAGCGGCCCAACGCGCTTGACCAAGCCTCGATCGTCTTCTGCCTGCACGTAGATCGAATAAG
>JANMSL010000167.1:0-7231 GCA_031389245.1 Lysobacterales bacterium
GCGCCGCCATCACGCGAACGCAACACCTTGACCACTGAATGATTGGCCGTGGCGTTGGTGTTGTTCTCTGTCGTGTTGGTGTCGTTATAGGTGATGTACAGACTGTTGGCGAACGTGCCGCTGCTGGTATCGGCTTGCGCAGACACGTAGACGAACGCGCGCCGCGTTTCCATTGCCGGAATCGGATAGTCGAAGTCAGCGTTGAGGTTGGACGCATTGACTGCTGCGGCAAACGTGGCGCCGCCATCGGTCGACTTGAGCACACGGATCTGCTTGGCGTTGCTGCCACCAGACGTGGTCGGGAACACGAAGTAGGCGTTACCCGCTTTGTCGGACATCAGGTCACTGCCGATACCGCGGCTGGCGCTATCGAGCGTCAACGTGGTGCCCCAATTGAGGCCGGTATCGGTCGAGCGTGCGAATTTCTGCACGTTGTTCTCGTGCCACGCCATGTAAATGTTGCCCAGACGCGGCGACGACGCGTAGGTGTCTACGTGCAGATACTCTTTGTCCGACACGTTTCCGGTCGAGAGCGTCTTTGCCAGTGTCCACGAAGCGCCATTGTTGGTGGAGCGATAGAACAGCACATTGGTGCCAGAACCGACCACGGTCGAGAGTGCGCCAGCATAACCAATGCTGCCGTCGGGCGACCAACCGACCGTGGGATCACAGCAGGTGTTGGCGAGCGAAATCGCCGATCCCCAGGTGACGCCGCCATCGGTGGACTGCCACATCTTCTGGCCAGAACCCGGGCCATTGGTGCCGGCGATGACCAGATTGGTGTTGACCGGATTGATTGCCACTGCGGATTCAGCGGCGCCAGACGTGCTCATACGCTTCTCACTTCCTGACAGGAAGTTGGGCATGACCTGATCGGATGGGCGCGCGCTTTGAGTCAGCTCGTAGCCACCGGTGCCATTGGCACGAACCGAGGTGTAGATGGTTCCGTTGATCTTGAAGCCTTCGTACTTGGCGAGATAGCCGTTGAGCGCGCTGCGCGGATACTGTGCCGGACCGCTGATCATCAGCCCGGGATTAGCCTTGCGCATTTCGACGCGATAGAAAACTGGAATTGGGATGATCGCATCGGATTCGTTCTTCGAAAGCAGATCGACATCGGCCTTGGTCAACAGATAGTTACGATCATCCCACGGGCCGTACTTGGCAAGATCCGCGTAGTCAACGCGCGCATCAACGCCGCGTGATTGGCTGATGGTGATGGAAACGGGCGGCTGTGGACGAGTTTGTGCCTGTGCGATACCAGAACAAATCAAAGCGACGGCCAGACCGAGTCCGACCGACTTACTGCGATTGTGCTTGCTCATTGGTTGTGTTTTCCACTGATGGTTTCTCCCCGCGCCGATGCTTGCGCACCAGCACCCTTTCGGAAGTGGGCCGTCGCTCCCCGCTTCGTCCCATGCCGACTGTCGCATTGGGCATTGCCCGCAGCCAACGTCGATCTCATCGCATCACCGCTCCCGTCGATAGACGCGTAACAAGCGACCCGGCCACTGCGCCGCATCGCGAATTCGAACTGGAAAAATCCACGAGCCGAAGTCTGCGCCGTTGTTGGCGGCCCTCGCCCGAACCCGCACTCATCACCAAGCGTGCAACCGCGCTTCGCTTTCAATCCATCATTGAACCTGCCCACCTGATTGATCAGTCAGTGGGTCAATCCGCAGGCCTAATTCTGCTCCGCCTTGCGGAGGAATCGCCGCGGCGGCGTGATGTATAGGTGAATGCAACCTAAATGTCTTGCTGCAATGCAGCGGGAATGTACCGGGGCTCGTCAGCTGGCTGTGGGCTCTTGGCCTGTCCCTCGGTCGAAACACCACGCCCGAGCCTGCGCTTCACGGACACATCGCAGCCCGCAACTCAGGACTCGTTGGGTAAATGTGTGTCTACACCGCGTGGCGTGTCTGCGCTTGACCAGGATCAAGTGCCAACTCAGCGGAGTGGACTAGATTTTGCGCTGATGCTGGAGACCCTTCATGCTTGCCGAAAAGCAACCGCTAGCCGAAACGCAACAGCTCGCCGAAATCCCGCTGCTTGCCGAACCGATTTTCGACCCCGAGTTACTGAATCGGTTTGACGTCACCGGGCCACGCTACACCTCCTATCCGACTGCGCCCCAATTCAGCGGCCGATACGACGCGGCCAGCTATCACGCGGCTGCGCGGGCGTCGAACGAGGACCCGATTCCGCGACCACTGTCGATTTATGTACACATTCCTTATTGTTTCAGTCCGTGCTTCTACTGCGGCTGCAACCGTCTGATCACGCGTGACCCGCTCAAGGGCAGTGCCTATCTCAAGCATCTCGACGCCGAGCTGCGAATGCAGGGCAAGTTGTTCGACAAGGACCGCAGTCTGGTTCAGCTTCACTATGGCGGCGGCACACCAAACTTCCTGAGCACCGATCAGCTGATTGGGCTGACTGCGAACATCGGGCGACATTTCGATCTTGAAGTCAGTGATCGGCGCGAGTTCTCCATCGAGCTGGACCCGCGTTCGACCGAGCCGGGGCTCATCGAGGGACTGCATGCTGCGGGCTTCAACCGCATCAGTCTTGGCGTTCAAGATTTCGATGCGAAGGTGCAGGCCGCGGTGAATCGCATGCAAAGCGTGGAGGAGACGCTGGCGATCATGGATGATGCGCGCCGAGTTGGCATGCGTTCGATCAGCATCGACTTGATCTATGGACTGCCCAAGCAAACATTGGCCGGTTTTGCGGCGACCCTGGATATCGTCACCACTGCGCGGCCGGATCGGGTCGCCGTGTACAGCTACGCGCACCTGCCGGAACGCTTTCGTGCCCAACGCCGCATCAATGTCGAAGACCTTCCCGACGCCGCCACCAAGCTGCGGCTGCTGGAGCTGTGTGTGACAAAGCTCGGTGCTGCCGGCTACCACTACATCGGCATGGACCATTTCGCCCTGCCCCAGGACGAACTGGTGCGCGCGCAGCGAAGCGGAAATCTGCAGCGAAATTTTCAGGGCTATTCGACGCATGCGGACTGCGACCTGATCGGACTGGGCATGAGCTCGATCGGCAAGATCGGCAACTTCCATCACCAGAACGAGCGCGAACTTCCTGCCTACGTGCGCGCGCTGGAAGAACATCGACTACCGATCGCGCGCGGCATCGAACTCGACGCCGACGACCTGATCCGACGCGACCTGATCCAACATCTGATGTGCGACTGCAGCCTTGACATCGTAACCTTCGAACACCGGCATAGCCTGATTTTTCACCAGTACTTTCGTGCTGAAATGAGCAGACTCGCAGAACTCGCCGATGCCGGACTGATCGAACTCACGCCGCTGCGCATCTGCATCACTGCGCGTGGGCGGTTGCTGATGCGCATCGTCGCGATGTGTTTCGATCGGTACTTGCGCACGCCGTCGACGGTGACGCAGTTCTCGCGTGTGGTTTGAACCGCATGAATGCATTCCAGCCGCTGCATCCACACGCAATCAGCCGGTGTTTTGCAACGCCTGCGACACGCCGTGAACGGTTGCGCACAGCGCACGAAACAGCTCGTCATCGGGACGTTTGCCGGCACGCCAACGCTCCAGCAAATCGCGTTGCAGCAGGCTGATCGGATCGGTATACGGATTGCGCAGCCGCAGTGAGCGCGCCAGACGCGGATCGTCGCTGAGCATTGGCCGTCCGCGAATGCGTTCGATCAGATCGCGGGTCAGGTCGTGCTCGGCCAACAGGCGCGGAAAGAACTGCGCATGCAACGGCCCAGCGAGTTCTGAGAAGCGCTCAGCGATGGCCATGTCGCCCTTGGCCATGACCATTTCGACGTCGGCCAGCAGCGCCTTGAAAAACGGCCAGTCGCTTGCCATTTCGCTGACCGCCATTTCTCCATGACGTGTGAGCGCGGTTTGCAACGCAGCACCAATACCAAACCAGCCTGGTACGCCGGATCGACATTGTGTCCACGCGAACACCCAAGGGATGGCGCGCAGGTTTTCCACACCCAACATGCTGCCGCGCTTGGGCGGGCGCGAACCCAGGGTCATTCGTTCGATCACATCGATCGGCGTCGCTTCGCGGAAATAGTCAACGAAGCCCGGTGAGTCTGCGACCAGATTGCGGTACGCCGCATAGGCGTCGCTCGCGATGACGCGCATCCATTCACGCCATTGCACTTCACGCGGCTCAGGCGGCCTGGGACGCACACTCGCGGCAATCACCGCACCTGTGGTCTGGGTGAGCTCGCGTAATGCCAACGCGTCGATGCCGTACTTGCGGTGTATTACTTCACCTTGCTCGGTGACGCGCAAATGGCCGCGCAGCGAATGCCGCGGCGCCGCCATCAGCGCATGCGCAGTCTTGCCGCCGCCACGACTGACCGAGCCGCCGCGGCCATGGAAGAACACGACTTCCACTGCACGCGCGGCAGCCGCGTCCATCAACTCCACCTGCGCCCGCTGCAGTGCCCAGCGCGCCGCCAGCAGTCCGCCGTCTTTGGCACTGTCGGAATAGCCCAGCATTACCGTTTGCCGGTTTCCGCGCGCCGCAACATGACGTCGATAGACCGGATCATCGAGTAGATCAGCCAAAGTCTGCGGCGCCTGGGTCAGATCGGCGATGGTTTCGAACAACGGCGCGACATCCAGCGCGACATCGCCATTGGCGTCCTGCAGTCCCGCTGCGCGCGCCCACGCCAGAACCTGCAACACGTCGCTGGCGTGACTGGCCATACTGATGATGTAGACACCGGTTGCAGCCGGTCCCAAGCGTCGATTTGCCAGCGCCAGCGCATCGAATACCGCGAACTCGCGCGCCCACAGCGCCAAGTCTTCGCGTCGCGGCAGTGCCTCGACACCCGCCGCCGCGGCGCGTAACAGCAGCATTCGCTGCGTCGGGTCCGCCCAGCGCGATGCATACACTTCGCTCCAGGCATCACGCTGCACGCGCGCGTCCTGGCGCACGTCCAAGCGTGCCAGGTGGAAGCCGAAGGTACGTACGCGCCAACGCAACCTACGCACCGCAAACCAGCCGGCGTGCAATCCTTTGTGCGCGAGCAGGCTGTTCGAGATCATTGCAATGTCGTGCTCGAAGCCGGCAACGCTCTCGTACGCGGTTTCTGCTTCGCCTTGCGTGGCTTGCAGGCGTGCACCGATCAAGCGCAACAAACACCGGTAGGGCATGTCCTGATGTCGCGGACGAATGCGCGCTGCCGCCTCTGGCAGCAGTGCGCGATAACGTGCAACGGCCAGCAATACTTCTTCGCTCACTTGCACGCGACCCAGGGTCTGGCTCAGCAAGCGTTCCAACCGCGACACCTCGCGGCGATAACAGTCGATGATCATGCGTCTCTGCGCACTTAGCGATTCGGCGATCGTTTCCGCGCCGACGTTGGGATTTCCGTCCATGTCGCCACCCACCCAGCTGGCAAAGCGCAACACATTGGGTAAATCGGTAGCGACACCGTACTGCTTCTCCAGCGCATCGCCGAATACTTCGTAAAACACTGGAACGACGCGATACAACTGTTCAGCGAGGTAGTAGTTCACGTGCTCGCGCTCGTCCGCCACGCTTGGCCGCACCGGCGCACCCTCGGCGGTCTGCCATCCAGCGGTGAGCGCCATGCGCAGCCGCGCCCAGTCTGTTTCGCGCTCGCCGGGGGTACGTTCGCTTGACAGATCCGCCAGCAAGCTGCGCACAATCTCCGCGTCTTTTTCCAGTAGTGAGCGGCGCACAGCCTCGGTCGGGTGTGCGGTGAACACTGGCTCGATATCCAACACTGCGATGGTCGACATCAACTCTTCGGCCGACACGCCGGCCACGCGCAAGCGATGCAAAACATCACGCAGGCCCTCTGGTGGAGTGCTCTCGCCGCTCAGCTGGTAGTGACGATGACGTCGAATGCGATGAACGCGCTCGGCAACATTCACCACCTGGAAATAAGTGGCGAAGGCCCGCGATACCAGCTCGGCATGCGCCGGCGTCAATTCGCTCAGTCTTTGCTGCAGATCATGCGTCGATTCGCCGCGTTCGCGGCGACGGATGGCGCTGGCCCGGATCGACTCGATCTCATCCAGAAAATGCGGCCCGACCTGCTCTTCCAACAGCTCGCCCACCAGAGCGCCGAGGCGGCGCACATCGTCGCGCAGGCCTCGATCAGTAGGTGGAAACTCGACATCGCGCAGTTCTTCCACACCCACCCCGCAGGTCGGCAAGCCAACCCAAGACTAGCGGGGGTGTTTGGTGCGATGCAACAAGCTTAGCCGGAAAGACCCCTATTGGCCAAAAAACCACGTCGCGAGTTTCAGACCAAGGGCGTGTCCGGCGAGGTCTTTCCGGGGACCTGCACCATCAGCATCGTGGCGCGATTGTTGGTCGGTTTGACCACGCTGTATTCGCCTTCAAATACGTTGCTGGGAGCGGGCTTGGCACGCGGCCCACGCAAGCGGCGAATGAAGTGCACGACCGTCATCACGATCAGTACCTTGATCGCGATCAGCAGTCCGAGCGCGAGTCCCGCCAAGAGCAAAGCTGCGATGAAAAGTCGCTTGACCAGGAGGCCGAAGAACTCGAGCAGGTCGGACATTGCAGGTCCTTGCG
The DNA here is from genome assembly GCA_031389245.1 of Lysobacterales bacterium. Classification (GTDB taxonomy): domain Bacteria; phylum Pseudomonadota; class Gammaproteobacteria; order Xanthomonadales; family Ahniellaceae; genus 0-14-3-00-62-12. The sequence goes on from JANMSL010000167.1 coordinate 6,583, forward strand.
CCGCGGTCGCGGCTTTGCGTCAGAATGTAAGGCATTCTGCGGCATGGCAATGACTTGAGCATGAACCAATCCGAACTCGATGCGGGCGATTCGCGGGCAGGTCTCCCGGATGGCGAGAACGTCGTCTGTGCCATCGCGGACATCGCTGAGGATGGTGCATTGGGAAGGCAGATACCTTCCGCCACCGGAGGCTTTCCGATCGTGCTGACGCGACAGGGCGACCACGTACACGCCTTTCACAACGAGTGTCCGCATGCTGGCCGCCGTCTAGATTGGGTGCCGGGCCAGTTTCTCATTGAAAACAACCTGTTGATCTGCGCCGCGCATGGCGCAGCCTTTACCCGCGACAGTGGCCTGTGTCTGGCCGGTCCGTGTCACGGCCAGGGACTGGTACGGTTTCCCATCGTGATACGTGACGGCAAGGTGTTACTCGCACGCTGACGGCCGACAGTGATCACGGATGGTCCGTGAACCACCCGCCATCACTCAAAATCATGTAGTGGCGGGTCACGATCACCTAAGGAAGGCCTGAATAAGTCACCACTTCGTCTTCGCTGCACAGCTTATCGTGTGCCACACCCTGGTTTTCAACAGTGGAGCTAGCCAACCCGCGGTTTTTCGCCCCCTGACTCAGGGGGCTATCTCGGCT
>JANMSL010000017.1:0-2344 GCA_031389245.1 Lysobacterales bacterium
TCGGTCGGCCGGGGCGATTCATCGCGTTGCAGCGCTTCCTGGATCACATTGCGCGGCATGATCGAGTATGGGTGTGCCGGCGTATCGACATTGCGCGACACTGGAAAACCCGGCATCCGTTTATTGCGGCGTAGGAGCGCATCCAGGCGCGACATCGGCAACAAACCCATCGTCAAACTGCGAAATTTTCGTCGCGGCCAGGTGCGCTCCTACTATTCGATATCAGGCTTATGACTCTCGACCAACTCAATCAACTCGACGCCGCCGAATTCACCGAAGCCCTGGCGGCAATTTTCGAGCACTCGCCGTGGGTTGCGGAACGCACCTGGGCGGGGCGACCGTTCGCCAGCGTTGATGCGCTGCACACTGCCATGTGCCAGACACTGGCCAGCGCCGATAGCGACGACAAACTACGTCTGATCCGTGCGCATCCCAAGCTCGCGGGCAAGGCGGCCATTCGCGGCGAGCTCACCGCCGCTTCGACGCTGGAGCAAAGCGGCGCTGGACTCAGTCATTGCAGCCCCGAGGAATTTTCCCGCATCAGCGAACTCAACGATGCCTACGATCAGCGCTTTGGCTTTCCGTTCATACTGGCAGTACGCGGCCACGCACGACCGAGCATCATCGCCAACATGGCATCGCGCATCGGCAATGAGCGCGATGCGGAAATAGCCGAAGCACTGCTGCAGATCGAACGCATCGCCGCGTTCCGTCTGGCCGATACAATAGGCTGAAGCAACGGGCGCTGAATCCGTTCGAACCCGATTATTTGAGGAATGGAACAATGGCACTGGCACAGATCGATCCGGAGGCTCCAGAGTTCGTACAGCGTTTCGTCAATCTGGCGGACGCCCGTCTCGGCGCTACGGCGCTGGCGACCAGCGATGACTTTTTCGCAGCGAAGGAGCGCATGCTCAATCCGGAGCCGGCGCAATTCATTGCTGGAAAATACGACACCAACGGCAAGTGGATGGATGGCTGGGAAAGTCGCCGCAAGCGCGGCGCTGGACACGACTGGTGCACGGTTCGGCTGGCCCGCCCCGGCATCGTGCACGGTGTCGACCTGGATACCAGTCATTTCACCGGCAACTACCCGCCAGCCGCCGCGCTCGAATCATGTTGCCTGGCGGAAGGTGATCCCGACGCGGATACGCAATGGCTGCCGCTGTTGCCCGCGGTCAATCTATTGGGCAATCGACACCACTACGTCCCCGTCAGCACCCCCCTGCCGTGCAGCCATTTGCGCGTAAATCTCTATCCCGATGGCGGACTGGCGCGGCTGCGGGTTTATGGTGTTCCAACCTTTGACGCAAATAGCCAGGATGCTGACGGGCTAGTCGACCTGATTTCAGCACTCAATGGCGGCAGCATCGTGGCCAGCAACAACCAGCATTTCGGATTTGCATCCAATCTGCTGTTGCCAGGACGTGGCGTCAACATGGGCGACGGTTGGGAAACGCGCCGCCGGCGCGAACCTGGCAACGACTGGTGCATCATCGCGCTGGCAAAACCGGGCAGCATCGCCGCCATCGAAGTCGACACCTGCCACTTCAAGGGCAACTATCCGGATCGCTGCTCACTGCAGGCAGCGTCGAATGCTGGCGGTACGCGCGAATCGCTGGTGACGCAATCGATGTTCTGGCCAGTACTGCTGGCCGAGCAAAAACTGCAGATGGATCATCAGCACCACTTTCGTAGCGAGATCGTGGCGCACGCGCCAATCAGCTATGTGCGCTTCAACATCTTCCCCGATGGCGGCGTGTCACGGCTGCGCCTACGTGGCCGCCCGGCGTGACCCGCGCCGAGGACAATCCCGTGCTGCTGGTGGAACCGCTCACTGCGGCGGCGTTTGCACCGTTCGGCGATGTCATCGAGGCCGCTTCGGCGAAGCAGCTCTATCCGGTGAACAGCGGCAGCGCAGAGCGCTTTCACGATCTCGCTGATATCGACACCACAGCGAAGGAAGGCAGAACGCTGGTCAGCATCTTTCGCGCTCAGCCACGCCGCCTGCCGTTCGAGATTCGCATGCTGGAACGGCATCCGCTGGGCAGTCAGGCCTTTGTGCCGCTACTCGGTCACCCCTACCTGATCGCCGTGGCCTCGAGCCCGCAGGACCGGCCGCGCGTGTTCATTGCCGATCGCGGTCAGGGCGTCAACTATCGTCGCGGCACCTGGCATCACCCACTGATCGCGCTGAATGCAGTCAGTGATTTTCTGGTCATTGATCGTGGCGGTGCCGGGACCAACTGCGATGAGGAAGTACTGCGCGTGATGTACCGAATTGATGCCGCGCAGTTTTAATTTCGGACATCCCCGCAATTGTGGGAGCGGCTTCAGCCGCGAA
>JANMSL010000274.1:0-11051 GCA_031389245.1 Lysobacterales bacterium
CGGCGATCTGGTGTTGCCGGGCCAACTTGCGGTAAGTACCAGCAATCGCAATTTCGAAGGCAGGCAAGGTCCCGGTGCGCGCACCGTTCTGGCATCACCCGCTACTGCCGCGGCGTCGGCAATTGCTGGTGTGGTGGCCGATGCCCGCGCATATGTAGGAGCGGCGTGAGCCGCGAAGCTCTGATTCCATGAGCAGCACATTGATCTCCGCAGGCAAGGTATCGCGGCTCACACCGCTCCCACATTCAACATTGGACAGCGTTCCAGGAACCCGAGCATGAACCCGCTACGCACCATCACCTCCAAAAGCATCGGTTGGAGCCGCAGCAATATCGATACCGACCAGATCATTCCGGCGCGCTTTTTGTCCACCACCGAACGCGCCGGCCTTGGGCGCTTCGCATTCAACGACTGGCGCTATCGTGAGGATGGCAGCCCCAATCCGGATTTCGTGTTCAACCGGCCCGAGAATGCTGGACGTAGCATTCTCGTCGCGGGTCCCAATTTCGGCTGCGGCTCGTCGCGCGAACACGCCCCTTGGGCATTGACTGATCTGGGCCTCAACGCGGTGATCAGCAGCCAGATTGCCGACATTTTCCGCGGCAACGCGCTGAAGAATGGCCTGCTACCGATCGTGCTCGATCAAGTGATCGTGGACGAATTGCTCGCCCATCCCGAATGGGAGTTGCGCATCGACGTGGCTACCAAATCGATCGGCCTGCCCGATGGCCGTCAGTTTGTTTTTCATCTCGACCCCTTTCAGCAAATCTGTCTGCTTGATGGGGTCGATGAGTTGGGCTACCTGCTGGCCCGTGCTGCCGCAATCCAACGTTTTGAGGAGTCGCGTGATGCGCGCTGAAATTGTCGTTCTGCCGGGTGATGGCATCGGTCCTGAAGTGACCCAGTCAGCGGTCAAGGTGCTGCGCGCCGTCGCCGGATCACATGCGCACCAGTTCATCATCAGCGAGCATCTGATCGGCGGTGCTGCGATCGATGCGACCGGCGAACCCCTGCCTGCACCTACGCTGGCCGCCTGTCAGCGGGCCGACGCTGTATTGCTCGGTGCCGTGGGTGGACCGAAGTGGTCTGACCCCAAGGCCAAGGTTCGGCCGGAACAAGGATTGCTGGCGTTGCGCAAAGGGCTGGGCCTGTATGCCAATGTGCGACCGGTGGTGCCACATCCGGTGGCGCTGGGGGCCTCGCCGATCAAGTCGCATCTACTGACCGGCGTCGATTTGATCGTGGTGCGTGAACTCACCGGCGGCATTTATTTTGGTGCGAAGACACGCACGCCGGATACGGCGACGGACTTGTGCACCTATACGGTTGCCGAAATCGAGCGCGTCGTGCGTCACGCCTGCCGTCTCGCGCAGAATCGCCGCCGTTACCTGGTGTCGGTGGACAAGGCCAATGTGCTGGAGACTTCACGACTTTGGCGCGAAGTGACTTCGCGCGTAGTCGCGCAGGAATTCCCGGAAATCCGACTTGAGCATCAGCTGGTGGATTCGATGGCCATGCATCTGATCTCCAAGCCGCGCGAGTACGACGTCATCGTCACCGAAAACATGTTCGGCGATATCTTGACCGATGAAGCTGCGATGCTCGCCGGCTCACTCGGGCTGTTGCCGTCGGCATCGCTCGGTGAAGGCAAAGTGGGATTGTACGAACCGATCCACGGATCGGCTCCGGACATCGCCGGGCGCGGCATCGCCAATCCCTATGCGACGATGCTGAGCGCGGCCATGCTGCTGCGGCATTCTCTGGGCCTGGAAGTCGAAGCGCAGGTGATCGAGCAAGCGGTCAGTGATGCGCTCTACGCCGGCGAGCTCCCGGCCGACCTGAGTAATGGTATGCCCGCACTCTGCACCAATGACATCACCGCCAACATCGTCAAGCGCATCGCCGACTGTTGCTGCGGCATCGCCGAATTGCGCGATTGACGCCGAAGTTGTGTTGGCGGCGCGCGTCAACCCCGGCAGCATGGCCGCATCGAGTCTCGGTTGCTGGTCGCGATCGCTGGAGCCGGGCTGATCGTCAAGCGGTTACGGAGATCACGCGGTTGCGTCCCTGGTGCTTGGCCGCGTACAGCGCACGATCAGCGTCGGCCAACAATTGTTGCGCCGACACTGTTGGGCCAAGTCGTCTTGACGCGAGCCCGGCACTGATACTGACCACGCCCAAAGGCGAGCCGCAATGTTCGAGACCCTCCTCGACCACGCTGCGACAAATGCCACGGGCAACTTCGCAGGCGGCTTCGACGTTGTAATCGGGTAACAGCACCACAAATTCTTCGCCGCCATAGCGTGCGATCTGGGCGTTGAGCATCACGCACGAACGCTGCAGTGATTGCGCTACCCGGCGCAGCGCGTCGTCGCCGACCAGATGGCCGTAGTGGTCGTTGTAGGACTTGAAGTGATCCACGTCGATCATCAACACACTCAGTGTGCTGCGTTCCGTCACGCCAGTCTGCCAGGCCTGGTCGAGCCAACGGTCGAATTGGCGCCGGTTGGCCAAACCGGTCAGCCCATCGATTTGCGAAAGTTGTTGCAGCCTCGCGTTGGCCTCGCGCAGATCGCTGTTCAGTCGCAGCGTTTCCGCCAGCGTCGACGCCAGCCGTACCGCGCCCGAGATCTGGTCGGCAACGGTTTCCAGCAGAACGCGCTGACCAGCGAATGCATTCAGCCGTCGACTTTCCACGTTCAACACCGCCAGCACCCGGTTCTGATGCAGCACCGGCACGCAGAGCTCGGACAATGTGCCGCCCAGTGTGTCGACAAAACCGGGAAAGTTGCGTGCGTCGGAGATATCGAGCGTCTGGCCATTTTGCGCCACCTGGCCAACCACACCTGACCCCATTGAACGCGAATAGCCTACGCTGATGTCAGTGGCGAAGTCCGAATGCAATGCCTCGCAGACGAAGCTGTCGGCAGGGCTGTCGACAGTCGCGCAGGCGATGAACTCCCAGCCGAACTGTTGGTGCAGCTCATCCACGATCCGCTGCAGCATCGGCCGCAATTCCAGATCCTCGGTGGCGATGCGGGCAATCCGGTTGAACGCAGTCAGCTGCCGCAGCAATTGCTGCGTGGCGTTGCCTGCGGCGGTGTTCGCGTCGTCCGACATCAACGCCGGCCCCCGATGACGTGAAAAATGCCCACTGTCGATAATGACTCTTTCTGCTTGCTGGCCAATACAGCATAGCGTCCCGGCGCGCATCAAACATCGGCCGCAGCGGACAGGTTGCAGTGGCCGTCAGCGGCGACCAACCCCAGGCGATCGAATATTGCTGTCCGGCATAGCCTCATGCTGCGCGACCATGCAAGCGCCCGTGGGTGCTGCCGAGTAGCCATGGCCAAAGCGCCAGCCGAATCCCCAACGCCACGAGGTCGGCAACCACGGCACCCCGCCGATGCGCACGCCGAGGTAGATCAGCGCAGATCGCAACGTGCGACCCTTCGCAGCCACGCATTGCCTCAGTTCGAAGTCCGACTGCAGGCGTTCGACGCGCGCACCGCCGCACCAGTAGTCGCGATCATGCGTATCGCAACAGTCGCGGTAGTCGCCGTCTGGAAACCAGGTACAGCCATCTGCGTGGAACGGCTTGGGCGCTTGAGTCTCTGACTGTCGCGCTGCGGGCTGCACGGCGCAGGCGACCAGGCTGAAAACGAGCAGGAATATCGCCCCGCGTAGAGTCCACATGCTGCGCGCTCCGCTGGACGAATTGCCGAACCCGTGATCGGCCCTGACGACCCATCCCGCCACCGGCGCGGCTTCATCGCATCTGTTTGCATATCAAGGCCGTCGGTGCGGATACAGCATACCCGCAGCATGCGCTACACAGGAAGCTGCTGGCCATTTTGCCCGGCAGGTGCGCTGTAGCCAAACTCGGAACCGATGCAATCCAGCCAGTCGCGACGTAGCGACTGGTCAGACGGTGAGTCGGCTTATTCGAACCCGTCGCTGAACACTGAGTCGGTGCTGATCAGTACGCGCATCATGCCGATTCCGGCAACACCCTTCGGATCGGCCCAGGTGCCGCCGATGACCAGTTTTCCGTCATCCTGCAGCAGGTGACGGTTGACCACTGCAGAGCGGAAGACAGCGGCTATTCGACCGCCGCCGCCGAAGTTCTGGTCCCAGGTGCCAGCAGCGCTGATCCGTGAGATGGTGAAATACTCGCTGTCGTCGGCATCGTAGGCATAGCCTCCGGTGTAAATGCTGCCATCGCTGGCAACGCCAAGGCTCTTGGCTTCGCTGCGCATGCCGACCCGATAGACCACGCGTCCGCCATTGCCAAAGTCGGTGTCGAGTGTGCCGCTGTCGGTCAGGCGCACGATGGCGTGGCTGCTGCCATTGGTTGAGGTGCTGCCGGCGAGCAGAATCCTGCCATTGGGCTGCACGGCAACGGCGTGCGCGTATTCGATGCCGCTGGCGACAAAAGGTGTCAGCCTGCCGCCGTTGCCGAAACTGCTGTCGAGCATGCCGTCGGTGGTAAATCGTGCCACGGCGAAACCGGAGCCGTTTCCAATCGGCGCCCAGCCGGCGAGAATGATCGCGCCGTCGGACTGCAGCGCGAGCGCGAAGGGACGGTCCTGCCCGGAGGTGAAGGAAGTCTCGGCGATGCCGCCCATTCCAAAGCTCGCGTCCAGCGTGCCGTCATCGAGGTAACGCAGCACAGCGAAGTTGGTGTCGCTGCCCGGATTGCTGCCGCGATCGAGGATGGCTGCGATCAGCAGCTTTCCGTCGGCGAGGCGATGCAGCGCCGTTCCATAGCAGAACTTTCCTGGTGCAGGATCGGCCGCTGTGAAGCTTGCATCGACACTGCCATCGGCGTTGATGCGGTGCAACTGCAAACTGCGATCGTCCCCGATCACGCGACCGCCGACGATCATCAGCTTGCCGTTGTCGAGCGCGAGCCCGGCCTCAAAGGTCGGCGGTGCGTTGGGATTGAAGTTGAAACTGAGGGCCGTGCCGTTGTCGCCATAGGTGCTGTCGATGCTGCCATCAGCAAGAAAACGGTTCAGCGCCAGATGACCCATGCTGCCGTCGCGGGTGTAACCGCCCAGATAATAACTGCCATCGCTCGATTGCAGCAGCACACTGCCACCGCGGTTGCCCAAGCGTTGCACCACACCCGCAGTGCCAAAATCCGGATCAAGCGCACCGGCTTGTGCGCAGGCAGCGCCGCCCAGCGTCAACAACATTGCTGCCAACGATGCCTGCAATGCCCGCAGCATCGGGCAGGGATCGCGCTCGCCGCGCTGAGGTAAGTACTGCATGAGTTCGATCTCGAGGCCAGGATACCCGTGCATACGCGTTAGCGCGGCACGGACTGACAAACCCGGCGCTGACGCCCGACCTGGCCACCGCAATCAAGCTGCGAACGGACTTTCCCGACTGGTACTACCCAGCTCAGCTTTCCTGATAAATCTCGCCGCCCGAACGCCGGAACTCTTCGGCCTTCTCCTGCATGCCCAGCGCAAGTGCGTCGGCAGATTCGCTCACGCCTTTTTCCGCGGCATAGTCGCGCACGTCCTGGGTGATTTTCATCGAGCAGAAGTTCGGGCCGCACATCGAACAGAAATGCGCGACTTTGTGCGCGTCCTTGGGTAGTGTCTCGTCGTGGAATTCCTTGGCTTTCTCCGGATCGAGGCCGAGGTTGAACTGGTCCTGCCAACGAAATTCGAAGCGCGCCTTGCTCAGCGCATTGTCACGCACCTGCGCACCAGGATGGCCTTTGGCCAGGTCGGCGGCATGCGCTGCAATCTTGTAGGTGATGATGCCATCGCGCACGTCCTGCTTGTTGGGCAGTCCAAGGTGCTCCTTGGGGGTGACATAGCACAGCATCGCGGTACCAAACCAGCCGATCATCGCCGCACCAATGGCGCTGGTGATGTGATCGTAGCCCGGTGCGATATCCGTGGTCAGTGGGCCGAGCGTGTAAAACGGCGCCTAGCCACATTCGCGCAGCTGCTTGTCCATGTTTTCCTTGATCAACTGCATCGGCACGTGGCCGGGGCCTTCGATCATGGTCTGCACGTCGTGCTTCCAGGCGATCTTGGTGAGTTCGCCCAGGGTTTCCAGTTCGGCGAATTGCGCTGCATCGTTGGCGTCGGCAATCGATCCCGGGCGCAGGCCGTCACCGAGCGAGAAGGCGACATCGTAGGCCTTCATGATTTCGCAGATTTCCTCGAAGTGGGTATAAAGGAAACTCTCCTTGTGATGCGACAGGCACCACTTGGCCATGATCGACCCGCCGCGCGAGACGATGCCGGTGACGCGTTTGGCGGTCAGCGGGATGTAGGCCAGGCGTACACCGGCGTGGATGGTGAAGTAATCAACGCCCTGTTCCGCCTGTTCGATCAACGTGTCGCGAAAAATTTCCCAGGTCAGTGCTTCGGCGCGACCGTTCACTTTTTCCAGTGCCTGGTAGATCGGCACCGTGCCAATCGGCACCGGCGAATTGCGCAGGATCCACTCGCGGGTCTCGTGGATGTGTTTGCCGGTGGACAGATCCATCACCGTATCCGCGCCCCAGCGGATCGACCACACCATTTTCTCTACTTCTTCGGCAATCGAGCTGGTGACTGCCGAGTTGCCAATGTTCGCGTTGATCTTCACGCGGAAGTTGCGGCCGATGATCATCGGCTCGGATTCCGGGTGATTGATGTTGTTCGGGATGATGGCGCGGCCGCGTGCCACATCATCGCGCACGAATTCCGGCGTGATCAGCGCCGGCAGCGAAGCGCCGAACGATTCGCCCTGGTGACGGCGGTTACCACCGTAAGCGGCCGCCATTTCTTCGACGCGCGCGTTCTCGCGGATCGCGATGTACTCCATTTCCGGTGTGATGATGCCGCGCTTGGCGTAGTACATCTGGCTGACATTGGCGCCCGATTTGGCACAACGCGGCGCATGCAGGCTGGGGAAGCGCACCGCATCGAGTTTGCCATCGCCCGCGCGTTTGCGGCCGAACTCGGAAGTCAGGCCACCGAGCAGAACGCTATCGCCGCGTTCTTCGATCCAGCGCGCGCGCAGTGGCGGCAGGCCCGCAGTCAGATCGATTGTGGCATTGGCATCGGTGTAGATGCCGGAGGTGTCGTAGACGACGAAGGGTGGATTGATCTCTGCACCAAACAACTTGGGCGTATCGGCCAGTGCGACTTCGCGCATGGCGACGCGCAGGTCGGCGCGCGAACCGGCAACGTGGATCTTGCTCGATCCTGGAATCGGCCGGGTCACTGCCTCGGACAGGGCTTCGGTGGCGCGGACGACATCGTTGGTATTTGGCTGGGCGTTCATGCTTGATCCTCGTTTCGGGAACAAAGCGGGCGCCGAGCACACGCGCACACGGCGCGGATCTCGAAAGCTTCCCTACGCCGGTATCAGCCGGATCAGGTTCCAAGGGTATTTCTCAGCCCGTTGTCCATGGGCACCCCCGCTTCAGGCCGACATTGAAGCACGGATGGCGGCGCTGTGGGAGCCAAAGTCGGCCCGCTCAGCGAAGCAGGCTGCCGCTCGGTTGGCTTACATTCAAACCCGCCAACGCACAACGTGCCATCGCAGGCGCTCTTGGCGGATCTCGGATCGCCGGTTTCAACCAGTCGATGCGACGCCATGAGGTGATATCGACCTATCGAAAGTCAGTGTTCGGGCGGCTGCGCCTCCCCTAGCGTGACGCCACTCCGCCGTCATTCCGATCGCGGCCAACAACTCCTGGGGCAGTGTGATGACCAAACCAATTGCGTGGATTGTCGCTGTCTGTGTTTGTCTCTTGTCGCTGTTGACTTCGGTCGCGGTGCAGGCGCAGGCGCCGACGATTGCAGTGCCGGGGCCGAACAGCAGCGGGCGCTCGGACATGCTGGTGCCGGCTTCCGGATTGCCGCTGATCGTGTTCCAGGAAGGCAGCACCGTCAAGGCACTGCAATGTGCGAATGCGCTGTGTACCGGCGCGCCGACCAGTATCACGACCATCGCCAACCTTTCCAGTCTCACCCGCATTCGGGTGGCCACTGCCGCGGACGGACTGCCCATCGTGGGCATCTCGGTTACCGCCAGCGGGTTGCGCGCGGTCAAGTGCAATGACGCGGCGTGCAGCAGCTTCATCACCACGGTGATCGACAGCAGCAATCTGGGCTTCACCACCGATCACGACTTGATCGTGCCCGCCGATGGACTGCCGCTGTTCGCCTACTACGACGCCAGTAATTTCGACCTGAAGATTGCGCGCTGCGCAACACCCGACTGCACGGGTATTGCGAGCATCGTGGTCGCCGATACGGCTGGCTTCACCGGTCGTGGACCGGGCGTCGCCATCATCGGCGGCCTGCCACAGGTGGCCTACCACTCCAACCCGAGCGGCACCATCAACAACGTCAAGCTGCTGCGCTGCGGCTCGCCGGATTGTACGGTCGGCAATACCACGAGCGTACTCACCACCGACAACACCGCGTCGCTGGCGATGATGGAAGGGCGCGACGGTGCCGCCATCATTGCCTACAAGGCCGACGTCACCACGCAGGATTCGCTTCGACTGGTGAAGTGCCTGAATACCAGCTGCCTGACCTTCGCCGTCAGCACCGTGGACAGCATCAGCAGCGGCAGTGGTGTGGGCGAGGGCGTGCAGATGCGCGCCGGCGCTGATGGCCTGCCAGTGCTGAGCTACTTCGACAGCACCTTCGGCACGATCAAGCTTGCGCGCTGCACGCGCCCGGATTGCGCCAGCGTGACCACCACCACATTGCACGCTCCAACACCCAGCGTGGCGCTCACGGCCAACGCACTGGCGATCAATGGCAACGGCGTTCCGGTCGTAGCGTATGCAGTCTTAGTACCGGTGGGCAGTTTGAGAGTGCACAGCTGCAACACGCGCAGCTGCCAGTAACGGCTTGTTGCGTGCGCGGTGGCCTGCCGCGAACAACGAATGCCGCGAGTTCATCGGGCCGCTGGCGGTCGCCGCAATCAAGCCACGGCGCGCAACGAAGCCTGCAGTGGTTCGCGTGCGTCAACGGCCGGCGCACCGAACCAGCCAAAGTGCAGTGCGCGTTCGGCTTGTTCACCGATGATGAGCAGTGCTGGAGATTTGAGTTTGTGAGTACTGGCAGCAGATGCCATGTTCGCCAGTGTGGCCACAATCACGCGTTGGTCGCCACGACTGCCGTTTTCGACCAGCGCTACCGGGGTTCTGCCAGCACGCCCATGGCGGATCAATTGCTGTGCGTTGTGCGCGATGCTGGACACGCCCATGTAGATCACCAGTGTGTCGTCGCTGCGCGCGAGGCTGGGCCAGTCGGGTTCGTGTCCACTCTGGCAGTGCGCTGCAGTCACCAGGCGCACACCGTCGGCACCGCCGCGAGCAGTCAACGGAATGCCAGCATAGGCGGCGCAGGCATTGGCCGATGTCACGCCAGGTACGATTTCGAATGGGATGGCGTGCGCCTTCAACACTTGAAGCTCCTCTTCAGCGCGCGCGAACAACAGCGGATCGCCACCCTTCAACCGCACCACAATCTTGCCGGCGCGCGCGTGCAGCAGCAGCAGTCGCGCGATGTCGTGCTGGATCGCGTCCGCTTCGCCGCGGCGCTTGCCCACTTCAATCCACTCGGCATCGCGGCGACCCATCGCGCGTACTTCTGCCGACACCAGTCGGTCGTACAGCACTACGTCGGCTTCCTGCAGTGCACGATGCGCACGCAGCGTCAGCAATCCCGGATCTCCGGGCCCAGCGCCGACCAGCAGCACGCGGCCCACCGCCGGGGTGCTGGCGACAGTTGCCAACGCCTGATGCAGCAGTAGCTCTGCGCGATCCTCCCGGCCTTGACGCACGGCGTCAGCGATGTCGCCAAGGAGCAGTCCGCGCCAGAATCGTCGACGTTGGCTGTGGTCGCGGATCTGCGTAGCGACAGTCGCTCGAAAGCGCGCGGCAAATCGCGCCAGCGCACCGACCGAATGATCCAGCATCGCTTCGATCCGGCCGCGAATTTCGGTTGCGAGCACGGGTGCTGCGCCGGCGCTGGAGATCGCCACGATCACCGGGTTGCGATCGACAATGGCCGGCACAATGGCACTGGAGCGCTCGGCGTCGTCGACCACGTTGACCAGAATGCGGCGTGCCGTGGCGGCGTCGGCAGCCGCCGCATTCACCAGGCGATCATTACTGGCAGCAATGACCAGGAGTGCGCCGTCAACATGATGTGGCTCGAACCGGCCTGGGATCCATTCCAGCTGCCCCGCTGTCAGCGCAAGTTGCAGCTGTGGCTCGAGCTGCGGCGCGATGACGGTGACTCGTGCACCGGCGGCATGCAGTAACGAAAACTTTCGCGCGGCAACGTTGCCGCCGCCAACCAGAACGACGCGTTGTTCGCGTAGGCGCAGAAACAGCGGAAAATAGTCCACGGTGGATTCCGTGCAGCAGGAGTCAGCGTTCAGGCTGGCAGCGGCCAGCGCCACAGGGAAATAGCGCGGCTGCATGGTGATATGCCCGGCGCGCGCCGCTGACCAAGGATTCTGTCCATCTCCCACTTTGGCCGCGGACCCGGCTCTGGCGCACTCTGGGTCAGGTTCGGTCAGCTCGGTTCTATGCATATGCAATCGCGTGCATGACCGCCAGCTATAACTACAGAATCAGAGCTTGCGCTCTAAATCCGTATGGTTATGATCGACCTCACTGATGAGCAGGTTGTCGTCAGTTTCCGGTCGGCAGGTGCACCCCACAATTTTGTCTGAGCAATGTCTGCGTCATGATTCCATTCCGAATGCCAATGTCGATGTGTTGTTGTTGTCCAGGCTGCATGGCCATGGATTTCGCAAGCATTTGTCATTCACCGCATTCTGGAGAAACGCATCATGACCCTGAACCAGCTCCGCATCATCGTCGCCATTGTTGACGCCGGATTCAACATCACCCACGCGGCGGAACGTGTTCACGCCACCCAGCCGGGCCTTTCCAAACAGCTAAAACAGATCGAGGAATACCTCGGCGTGTCGCTGTTCGTGCGCAAAGGCAAGAGCATTCGCACGCTCACCACCGCCGGCGAGGCGATTCTGGTCCATGC